>DEHC01000002.1:24809-38909 GCA_002351705.1 Gammaproteobacteria bacterium UBA2810
CTTTTCAAGGCACCTGACTGCGTCTGGATTGATCGTCTGAGGCAGGCGTCTTTTATCTTCTCTGAAGAGTCTTCTTCTGCGGGGCGCTCCGCGCGGGCCTTCGCCTGACATGGATTGCCCTGGACATGCCGGCCGGGTGTTCTGTTCTTCTCTGCCTGCAGGTCCGGGCCTGGTGATGGCACAGGCTCTCCCGCGGACTGGCCTCTCTGAATGAAAAAGGGATCGCACTGTGCGATCCCTTTTCTGCTTGAAATGCTCGGCGTATTTCCGGTGCCGGCGGCCGGATCCTTCTCCGGCCTTATTTCACGTTCCCGGACTCTTCTTCGGCAGCCTTCTTTGCCTTCTTACTGTTCCTGATGACTATTATGACAACGGCAAGGATGACAGTTCCGACGACAACCCAGGTGACATGCTGTCCGTTTGCAATCCAGCGGGTGAGGTTGTCGCGGTTCTGCGCGCCGTAATGTCCCATGCCGACCCAGACCGGCACGGAAATCAGGGCTGCTGCTCCGTCAAGGAGCAGGAACTTGAGGTAGCTGACGCGCCTGCTCATTCCAGCCGTAAGGTAGATAGGAGCCCTGAGTCCCGGCATGAACCTCGCGAAGAAGAGAGCCCATACTCCGTATTTCCTGAACTGGCGCTGGACCCAGGCAAACCTGCTCGGCGGGAGAACTTTCCGGAGGGGAGTGTATTTCTGCAGCTTGTAGCCGAAGAGCCTTCCCCCGATGAACATGATGCCGTCCCCGATAAGCACTCCTGCCAGGCAGAAGGCGAGCATGAGGAGAAAATGGCCGTGAGTGGTGTTGACCTGTATGCCTGAGAGAATGCCTGCGGCAATCAGGGTGATATCCTCCGGGATCGGGAGTCCGAACCCGCAGAGTATAAGCATGCCGAATATCATTGCAAGGCTGTATTCCTGATAGTTCTGCAGGAATTCAACAACCGCTTCAAGAGTTTCCATTATTTCCCCGTCAGACCCCGTTGAGGAGTCTCTTTTTTTCCTTGCGCACAGCTGTGCGCGTTATTGTCATGCTGCCATTAAATAACATGAGGGCAGGCTGTCCGATATGCAAATCCCTCCGCGCCTAAATTCTAACATGAGATCTGCATCACATTGTCAGAAATGCGTCAGACTCTGACAATGTAGTCTTTCTTCCTGGGAGCGGCCTTTCCCGGCTTCCTTGCGGCATACCCGAGAGCGAGCGCGCCGACGCCGCGGAGCTTCTCCGCGTCAAGCCCCCACTTCACAAGGAGTGCCTTCCCCTCGTCAGAGGCGAACATCTCCTCCTCGCGGTTGATCCAGCATGATCCTATGCCGAGGGCCTCGGCTGCGATCATCATGTTCTCGAGGACGCAGGATCCGTCCCTCTGCCAGTTTGAGCTTGACGAGTCAGCGAGCACGAGAGCGTATACCGGTGCTCCGTAAAACGGATCGAAGCCGGCAGCTCTGTTATGGGAGTATTTTGCGTTGAGGCTGCTGAAATACCGCCTGTCCTCCTCTTTGGTGAGGACCACGATTACCGGCGACTGCAGTCCCTTGCCTGTAGGGGCCCAGGTTCCGGCCTCAAGTATCAGGTCAAGCACATCATCAGGGATCATCCCGCCTGTGAACGCTCTCATCGAGCGCCTGTTCCTTATGGTATCAAGCACTGCTTTTGCTGCTTCATTCATCTCCATAGAGTGTTCTCCTCTGCGTAATCATGGCCGGCTGCGGCATGCGGGCGGCTGCCGGCCTCATCCTCTTCTGTCTCGCGTAGCTTCTTCTCACGTACAAGCTCATCGCCCGGCTCAAGGCCGCTCAGATAGAGGAACGGCCGGTCCTGGAACATCGTGACTATGATGAGTTCAGGATTTTCCTTCCTGATTGTGTCGTCGAAGTGATAGAGCCCGATGGGACTCATGTTCGTCGCGATCCGGTAGCGGATTACCTTGCTGTAGCGTGAGGCAAGAGCGATTGAGAGCGACTCGACATAGGAATTTCCGGCGACGAGCAGGGTGTGGGGCGAGGCGTCAGGCCGCCTGTTGCTGAGGACCGTCAGTATTCCGGAGTCGTTTCTCCTGACATCCTTATTGTAAGCGCCTGAAAGGCTCAGGTAGGGATGCAGCCGCGGCCTGAGGAGCGCTGTCTCCTCATTCCTTGTGTCAAATCCCGCAACGGCGCCGTATGACTGGCCGTAAAGCGGGCACTCCGCCTCTCCTTTCCCGAAGATGAGCTCGCCGGAGGAGCATTTCTCGAGCGTGCGGTAGCGCGCGAGGCTGCTTTCGGATGGCGGAATGAGCTTTCCCCGTACGAGCCAGTCCGCGAGCATGTCCTGCGAGGTCTGGGTCATATGATGCTCGTCGCTGTAGTAAAGCTCGTTCTCCGGGGCATCGGGGAGCGTGTCCCGGAGGCGCCTTATCTCCCCGGCCGTGTTCACTATCCTGATACCGCTTCCCGCGGTGTATTTCCTGAGGAGCGCTGTCTGGGTCTCAGAGTTCCGCACGCACCGGAGGAGCAGGGTCTTTTCACACATAATCTCGGGTTTTGCCGGGTAGACGAGGACCAGCATGGGGATGCCCCAGTGCTTCTGCGCGCCAATCATGTTGCGCGCGATCGCCCGGATCTTCTCCTCGTCAGGCGTGTAGGTGTCGTCATAGCCGCTGAAGGCCGTCTCCTGGGAGATATAGGTATCATGGTTCCTGCCGCGCGTCACGATGTTGGCGTACTGTGCGAGGAACAGCAGTGACGCTGCGGACTCCCGGAGCTCCGAGTGCTCGACCAGCCAGGTCTCGTACATGCTGTCAAATTCCGGATTTATCCTGCCGTCAGGCAGCAGCGGATCCGGCTGCTCAGCGAGCATTTTCCGGAGGTTTGAGTCGCTGCTCCGGGTGGAGTCCGTAAAGATGGCGGCAATGATGCAGAGCGCTGCGGCGGCAATGATGAAGACCATGCTCTGCGTGATTTTCACCTGAGGCTTGCTGTGCTTCAGGGCAATAGCGAATGCTCCCGCAATCGTGACGAGCGATACCGCAGGGAAGGTGAGCGTTACGGTACAGTCGATGTAGATGAGGATCTCCGCGCCGACCGCAGCGGTCACCGCCGCGGCAAAAAGGCTCTTCGCCAGCTCCTTCGCGGGCGTTCGCCTGACGTACCGCGCGGCTGCCGGTATGAGGGCCATGAAAACAGCAGTCAGGATGACAAGGACCGAGAATGCGATGTACGGGTAGAACATCCTCTGGGATTCGGCATTTTCCGGAATGGCGAACCGTCCCTGAGCCTTTTCGCCGGAGACTCTGAGCTCTGCCGGGCCGCACTTTCCCCGTGAGCCTGTCTCAGAGGCCTGATCTGTCCCGCTCACGAGGAGGCAGGCCTCCTGTCCGCCGATCGCAAGCCTCTTTACGGTGAGAGCTCCGGTGCCGGCCTCAAGGCTTAGCTCCGCTGCGGCATTGTTTCCGGATGGCCTACGGAGCCTCAGGGATATTCTCTGGGTTCTTCCGGATTCCGGATCGATCAGCGCGCGGCCCTGGTATGAACTGCCGTCAGAGTCACTCAGGGTCAGCGTCACGACTCCGCTGCCGTCAGCGTGGGACTCCAGGAGAGCCTCGCAGCTTATGTATTCAGGAGCCAGAAGGCAGAGCAGTGCTGTGAGAAGCGCGGCGGAGAGAATCGAGGCAGGAAACAGGATCCGTCCGTGCCTTGCTCCGCAGGAGGCCTTTTCCGATATAACCGGTGAAGTCATGGCGGCGCCTCCTCAGAACCTGAAATAGATGAACGGGTTGTAGTCCGCTGACATGATCGAGGCGGCGGATAGGACAAGCACCGCGAGGAGGAAAATGTCCTGCAGGGCGGTGCGGGCCGCGGAGATCCCGTCAGACTGCGGCCGGATGAGCTTCGAGAAGAGCGGCGTCGAGAGCGCGGCCGCAAGGCACATCACGGCTCCCGGGACAATGTCGGTGAAATAGAGGAGGCTGTGCAGCGGAGGCTCGGGGCTGAGCCCTGCCATGGCCAGAAAATACGCGCCTGCGTGCCTGAGAGAGTCGGAGTTGAACACCACGAAGCACAGGGTGAAGGCGAGGACGCAGTAGACGTGAAGAACGGCGTTCAGCAGAGCCGGCCGCTCCTTCTCCCGGTTGAGCCCCAGTAGCCGCTCGATTATGACAAGCGTGCCGTTCATTGCTCCCCAGACCACGAATGTCCACACCGGGCCGTGCCAGAGCCCGGTGATGAGGAACACGAAGCCGAGGTTGAGAATGGTCCTCGGAAGGCCTTTCCTGCTGCCGCCGAGCGGGATGTAGAGATAGTCCCTGAACCAGGTGGAGAGGGAGATATGCCAGCGGCGCCAGAACTCGGAGATCGTCTTTGAGATGAACGGGTACCTGAAGTTCTCGGGGAAATGGAAGCCGAATACCCGCCCGAGCCCTATGGCCATGTCCGAGTAGCCGGAGAAGTCGAAGAAGAGCTGCAGCGTGAAGGCGAAGGCGCAGATCCACGCAGGCACTGCGGCGAGCGATGCCGGATCCTCACCGAATCCCAGATCCGCAACCTCGCCGAGGGGATTGGCTATAAGGGTCTTCTTGCCGAGCCCGATAATGAAGCGCCTGATGCCGTCCGCAGCGTCATCTGCCGAGGTCTTCCTTTCCCTGAGCTCTTCGGCAATCTCGTGGTACTTGATGATTGGGCCCGCGACGAGCTGCGGGAAGAGCGCTATGTAGAGGGCGACAGTGTAGATATTTTTCTCGGCTTTCACAGTACCGCGCCTTACGTCGACTGCGTAGGAGATGGCCTGGAAGGTATAGAAGGAAATTCCGAGCGGCAGGACGATGCCGAGAGGGCTTATGTCAGCGCCGGTGACAAGGCAGATGTTCGCGATGATGAAGTCAAGGTACTTGAATGCCGCGAGGATGGCGACGAGAGCGCTCACAGTAAGGAAAGCGAACAGGTTCTGCAGCCTCACGGAGCCTTTTTCCGCCGCGGCTGAGATGGCTATGGCCCCGGCCCATACCGCAATAATCTCAAGGAGCATCACCGCAAGGAACCTCGGCTCGCCCCACGCGTAGAAGAGCATGCTCATGACGAGCAGGAACGCGTTTCTCCATGATGCGGGAATCACGAAGTAAAAGACTGCTGTGAACGGCAGGAAAAGCAGGATGAAAGTCAGGGATGAGAAAAGCATTTTGCGGCCCGGAAAAAGACAGCGCGATTGTAGCAGAAAAAGCAGCGGCCATTGATGAATTTATGTACAGATGTTTAAGTGCGCGGATGAATTTCACGCATGCGTCCTGGCATGAGGCCAGTGTCACCGCGCTGATGTTCCTCAACAAGGGCGGCTGTCCCCGGATCTGTGCTATTCTCTTGTCAATTCATTAAAATATGCCATGCTCTCATTCTGACCGGAGGCAAGATGTCAAATGCAGTTGATTCGGTATGGTACGGCCGGAATCCCCTTAAGTATTTCCTTCTGCCGTTCTCCCTCATCTTCCTCGCGGCCGTAAGCGTCAGGCGCCTTCTCTACCGCACCGGCCTTCTCAAGGTCCGGAAATCGTCTGTTCCGGTCGTCGTGATCGGAAATATCTCGGTCGGAGGGAGCGGCAAGACGCCTCTGGTGGTGCATCTTGCGGAGAAGCTCCGGGAAAAGGGAGTGAGGGCCGGAGTGGTCAGCCGCGGCTACCGGGCAGATCCAGGGCCGGAGCCCCTTTTGATCGACGGCTCGACTCCTCCCTCAAGCTGCGGCGATGAGCCGTACCTTATTTACCACCGGCTCAATGTCCCCGTTGCGGTATTCCCGGAGAGGCCTCTTGCCGTGGCAGCCCTTGAGGGGAAAGTTGATCTCATACTGAGCGATGACGGCATGCAGCACTACGCGATGGGGCGCGCTGCCGAGATTGCCGTTATCGATGCCTCGAGGGGCTTCGGGAACGGCTTTGTCCTTCCGGCAGGGCCTCTCCGCGAGCCCGCCTCAAGGCTCAGAAATGTCTCGGCAGCCGTCATAAACGGAGACGGCTTCAGCGGGACTCTCCCTGACGGCCTTCCGGTGTTTCACATGCGCGTGGAGCCGTCCGGCTTCCGGCGGGTGAAGGACGGTGCAAAGGCAGATTTAAGGGCCGGAAAAGTCACGGCACTTGCCGCCATCGGCAATCCGGGAAGGTTCTACCGGACCCTTTCAGAGATGGGATTTGAGCCGGTGAGGACCATCTCGCTTCCTGATCACACGCCGCTCACGGCAAAGCTCATCGGCGAGCTCGGCATTGATCCGGCACTTCCCCTGGTTATGACGGAAAAGGATGCGGTCAAATGCAGGGAGTTTGCCGGAGACAGCTGGTACTATCTGCAGATAGACGCCGTGCTCGACGGCGATCTGGCCGGTTTTATCATGAAAGCAGCAGGAATAAAGGCTCCGCAGGGCGGAGCGGAGGAAAACAAATGACTGAATTTACCGCCGTCATACCGGCGCGCCTCAAATCAACCAGGCTTCCGGGGAAGCCCCTTTCCGACATTGCAGGCCATTCCATGGTCGAGTGGGTCGCGGCCGAGGCGCTGAAGTCCGGGGCGTCAGAGGTAATCGTCGCGACAGACTCTGACACAATCGCCTCAGCCGTAAATCTCAGGGGCGTCAGGACCGTGCTCACGAGCGAGAACCACTCCTCCGGAACCGAGCGCATCGCCGAGGTAATCGAGAAGGAGAAGATCCCCGCGGAGAGGATAATCGTCAATGTCCAGGGAGACGAGCCCCTGATGGATCCTGAGGTGATAAGGAAGGTGGCAGATCTCCTTGACTCCGAGCGCACCGCCGCGATGGCCACCGCAGCGGTTCCCATCACTGACGAGCGCGAGCTCCTGAGCCCTGATGCCGTTAAGATCGCGCTTGCCCCGGACGGCTTCGCGCTTTATTTCAGCAGGGCTCCGATACCTTATGACAGGGACAATTTCAGGGCTGGGAAGAATGTAATAACGCCGGGCCTTCATGTCCGCCACCTCGGCATCTACGCCTACCGCGCCGGATTTGTCCGCGATTATGTGAGGCTCCCCGAGGGCCGCCTCGAGCGCCTTGAGAAGCTCGAGCAGCTGAGGGCCCTCGAGTACGGCTTCAGGATAAAGGTCGCTCTCCTCGACAGAACTCCGCCTGCGGGAGTGGACACCAAGGAGGATCTTGAGAGGATCGTGAATTTTATACGCGATAACGGGATAGAGTTTCCTGTATCCGTCTGATGCCTGGCGGGCAGGACTCCAGGCCTGCCCAATACTGTTTGTCCCGCCTGCGTGACGCGCGGGGTTTCCGAAGATTTCCGCTTTTTGGAGAAAGGAGGCTGCTGTGGGTGTCCCCAAGGAGATAAGGGAAGTTCCGAGACCGGTCAATACCGTTGTAGTAGACAGCGGCAATGACACGGATCTGCGCTATGCGGTGAGGGAGAGGGCTGCCTCTGGCAAATATGTCCCGGGCAGGAATCCAGCGCCGAAGAACGGCAGGGTAATCGGGCATATCATTGATTTCAAGTACGTTCCAGCCGATGCATCTGACAGTGGCTCTGCCGGCGGGAGCAATAAAAAGCAGGCGTCTGCTGAGCATGGAAAGGCGGAGTCCCGGAAGAATGATGCCGCACAGGATGAGCTCTCTGACAGCTCAGATCATTTCCTCATGTACGGAGCTCCTGCCTTCGCGCACAGCCAGAGCGCCGACATCTTTGATGATCTGCTTGAGATATACAGTATCCATGATGCCTGCTCAATCCTGGTCATGGCGATTCTGCGCATCATTGTTCCTGGAATCACCTGCGCGGAGTGCGCCGGGTACTTCAGGTCGGCCTTCCTTAAGGTTTTCTATCCCGGCACGCCCCTCTCGGGGAGCCATATCAGCGCTCTTATTGACGGAAGCTGCTCAGATCCGTGCCTTCGAATCAGGCTGGCAGGGAAAAGGGTATCGCGGGTGCCCGAGGACCATCACATTGCAGTAGGCATGACGCCTGTCACAGGACGGGGCATGCCGGGCGATCTCCCGGATTATTCACGCATCAGCCAGGATCCTGATGCTGAAGATGTCTATGTGATGTACGCATACGATACGGAGACCAATGAGCCCGTCTGTACAAAGATCAGAACAGGCAATGCTCCCAGCACGGATGATTTTGAGGCATTCGTCCTTGAGAATGGCATCAAATCCGGAATCCTCCTCGCAGGAGGAGACTTCTCGCCTGATGAGATCCGGGGCACTTTTGAGGGCCTGTCAGGCCTTCACTACATCAGGCCCGTTGATAGAAATGACGGCATAATGGAGAAATACGGCATCGGCTCCTGGGATCGTCCGTTCGGGTTCCGGGGGGATTTTGTCTTTTACCAGAAGGTGCAGGCCGGAGGCGGGAAAATCCTGTATGCCTTCAGGAGCATGGGAAAGGCCGTGGCTGAGGAGAACGCCTTCCTAAAGGCCGCACAGAGAAATGGCGGGAAGTTTGATCCGGATGATTTTCAGCGGATGAGAGAGATAAGCGGAGTCAGCCTCTTCGAGGCTGATCTTGATCTGAAGCCGGATACGGTATACTGGGCAGTCCAGTACCGGTGGCTTCCCGGGCTGCTCTTCAGACGGTGCATGATCGATTTTCCCTGGATTAATCGTACATCATGGCTGGATGACGGGCGCCTCCGCGGTCTTGGCCTTATTGCCTCCGTGTCGGCACTGATAACGGTCAGGATGCTCAATGCCGCGCAGAACGCGGGCCTTCTAGACAGAATGTCCTTCGGGGAGCTGATGGCAAGACTGCGCCTGGTGCGGAGAATGGAAGAGCATGGCAGCTCAGGAAAAGTTCCGGACGCAGGAGACGGCAGGTGGTCAGTCCCGGACAAAAGCTCCATGGAGATTCTCGCAAGGCTCGGCCTCGCTGGCGGCATGGAAGTGCCGGCGCCCAGGAAAAGAGGCAGACCGCCGAAGAGAAAACAGACATCAGGGCAGTAATTCTGCTGACCTGATATGCAGGCTGGGTGATGCGGCAATCAGCAGCAGCGCATCAGCCTCTCGGATCGTCGCCGAACAAGTTGGGGCCCCTGGTGCCTTCGATGCAGCCGATAGCAATCCACGCGCCGACGCTCGCGAGGCCGAAGAATACGGCATCGAGGGCAGCGCCTCCTATCCAGATCGCAATGTACCACCAGCCGGAGAGATTGAGATCGTGTAGGCGCCTCACGCAGGTGGTGATCCAGCAGATCCAGAGCGCGATGATGAAGACGAGTGAGGCAAGCACCCCGATCCCGCACAGGATTCCGAGGAAGAACAGCACTTTGTTTCCGTCTGCGGAACCGGCGAAGCAGATCATCGCGAGCACGAAGGCGATCGAAATGGCTATCCCGGCAATAAACGAGCCGCACAGCACGACCAGTGCCCGGAGCCAGAATTCCTGCCTGGCGATGCGCCCCTTGATGGTAAACCACTGCGAGAGGCTCGTGAGGCTGTAATTGCGTGGCGAGGACTTCGCGCGGTTCCGCATGCTCTGCTGCCAGGCAGCTCCCGAACCTGGATAGATCCTTGCTCCGCATTCAGGGCAGAAGGCAGCTCCTTCAGGTACGGGCGAACCGCATTTTACGCAGAACATCTGACTCTCCTCTCCGGCTCCCGGTCCGGTGACTGAACCCCGTTGCCGCGCTCCGGCCGGGGCTCTGCAATATTACCATGCCTCGGCCGGCTCTGTTTCCGTGCGGGCATCCGATGGTATATTGTCTGTAGGAACAATATATGGAGGCGGACGTGGGACAGCTGGCATACACAGAGGACTGTGCAGTCCTCGGGAACGGGACGCTGATGCCGCTCGCCGGCTTCGGCACCTGGGAGCTCCGGGGCGGAGCCTGCAGCGATCTCGTCTCCCTGGCGCTGCGCCTCGGGGGGCGCCATATCGACACCCCCAGGATGTACGGCAATGAGGAGGCAGTGGGTCTCGGGATCAGGAAAAGCGGCGTTCCCAGGGAGAAAATCTTCCTCACGACGAAGCTGATGGACTCCGGCGGCTTCAGGAACAGCCTACGTGATATCGGCGACTCCCTGAGGAAGCTCGGCACGGATTACGTTGATCTTCTGCTCCTCCATGAGCCGTATGGCGGGAAGTACGAAATCTACCGTGCCATGGAGCAGGCACTCGAGGACGGCAGGGCCCGCGCGATAGGCGTCTCGAATTTCAATCTTCAGGCGCTTGGGGAATTCTCGTCGCGCGTGAGGGTCATGCCCATGGCGGATCAGGTGGAGGCGCACGTGCTGCTGCAGAGGGAGGAGTTTGCCCGGAGGCTCATTTCAGCCGGCATTGCCCCCGTGGCATGGTCCCCGCTCGGAGGCGGCGGTGCGGGAATTCCATCAAATCCGCTTCTTGCTGAAATCGGCCGCGCGCACGGGAAGAGCGCGGCGCAGACGGCACTCCGCTTCCTTACAGAGGAGGGCTTCGCGGTCATTCCGCGCACGTCAGATCCAGGAAGGATAAAGGAAAATCATGAGATCCTTGATTTCACGCTCGGCAGTGAGGAAATGGAGAGAATAAGGGAGCTTGACTGCGGGAGGAGCCTCTTCGGCTGGGCTGAGGCTTATGTCTGACAATGAGGCGGCTCAGCGCATGCCGCCTCGCCCATCGTTTGAGCCGGGGATTATTCCACCTCGGTCAGCATATGCTTGAAGCGGTGGAGCTTTGTCTCCAGGTAGGACTTGTTGTAGCGGTTGAGCCCGGCCTCAAGAGGTACGCGGGCGGCGACAGTTATCCCGAGATCCTCGAGCTGGTTGATCTTGTCCGGGTTGTTGGTCATGAGCTTTACTGACTTTATGCCGAGCAGTCGGATCATCGACGCGCAGATCCCGTAGTTCCTCTCGTCCGGCTTGAAGCCGAGCTCCACGTTCGCATCGTAGGTGTCGAGTCCCTTGTCCTGCAGCGCATAGGCCCTGAGCTTGTTGATGAGCCCTATGCCGCGGCCCTCCTGCCTTACATAGAGGAGCACGCCTCTCTTTTCCTTTGATATGGCGGCGAGGGCCGACTCGAGCTGGAAGCCGCAGTCGCACTTCAGGCTGAAGAGCGTGTCTCCGGTCAGGCACTCGGAGTGGATGCGGAGGAGCACCGGCTCATCCGTTGTCACATCGCCCATTACCAGGGCGACATGCTCCTTTCCGGACACATGATCACTGAAGCCCGTTATCCTGAAAGTGCCGAATGCGGTCGGGAGATTAGCCGAGACTACGAGCTCGATGTCATTGTCTGTTTTTCCTGCCAAGTGCGTCAGTCTGTCTCGCGACGGACCCCTCCGAATAAAGAGCGCAGCGCGCGCAAAGGGACAATTCCGCTCCGGGCGGTGCTGACAGCGCAATGCCATGCCGTGCCCCGGGCAGATACATGATTTTATCAGAAAAGGAGGGTCGCTGTATCCTGCCTGTGCTATGCCGCATCGGATAGGGCTGCAGATTCCCCGCGGCTGTGTCTTTTCTGGCGGAATGTATTAGAATTTCCGCAATTATCCCTGAACGGAGCAAATATGAGCAGAGTTCCTGTAATAGCAGTTGACGGTCCCGGCGGATCAGGCAAGGGCACCGTCTGCAAGAGAATAGCGGACGTACTTCACTACCATATCCTTGACTCTGGCGCCATCTACCGCGTGCTTGCCTACGCGGCGCTGCAGAGCGGCACGGATCTCGCCGACGCGGCTCTCCTTGAGAAGCTCGCGCTTTCCCTGGATCTGAGATTTGTGCCTTCAGATGATTCCGTGCTGACTGTCCTTGCGGGGAAGGACATCTCCTCGCAGATCCGCACGGAGGAGACCGGAGCTGCGGCAAGCAAGGTTGCAGCGGTCCCGGCTGTGAGGAAGGCTCTTCTCGCGAGGCAGAGAATGTTCCGGACCGCTCCCGGACTGGTCGCAGACGGCCGTGACATGGGCACTGTCGTGTTCCCTGATGCCGAGATCAAGATTTTCCTTGACGCGTCGTGCGAGGAGAGGGCAAAGCGCCGCGTAAAGCAGCTTGAGGCAAAGGGAAAGCCTGCTGACTATGAGAGGATCCTTGCGGAGATTGCAGAGAGGGATCACCGCGACAGGACGCGCGCTGTTGCGCCGCTCAGGCCCGCAGATGACGCGCTGGTCATTGACTCGACCGGAATGAGCATTGACGATGAGGTCGGGAAAATCCTTGCGCTGGCGAAGGAAAAGGGCCTTACTGCCTGAGAAACCGGCTCATGGGCGGAGCCGGCCTCCGCTTTTCGCCTTGCCTGCCCTTTAATTATGTGATACAATCGTCAGATTATGCGGCAGTCTGTTCATCAGGCTGCCGCTGGCCGCCTTGTGCGGCCCGGTGCGGACCGCAGGTGCGGTTCCGGATTTCATTCATCAACTTTTTTAACTTTTAAATATGGCTGAATCTTTTGCAGAGCTTTTTGAAGCTACCCCGTTCGCCAAGGCATCTTCCGCTACCAGGAAGAGCTCACAGACCGACAAGCCGGAAAACGGCACTGTCTCCAAGATCACCGACAAGTATGTCCTGATCGACACCGGACTCAAGACCGAGTCCTTCATCCCCGTCGAGCAGTTCAAGAACGCTGCCGGCGAGCTTGAGGTCAAGGTCGGTGACCAGGTTCCCGTTGTTCTCGAGGCTATCGACAACGGAAGCGGCGAAACCCAGACTTCACGCGAGAAGGCCAAGAAGCTTGAGGCTTGGGACAAGCTCCAGAAAGCTGCTGACGAAGGAACCAACGTTATCGGTGTCATCAACGGCAAGGTCAAGGGCGGCTTCACCGTTGACATCGCCGGCATCCGCGCATTCCTCCCGGGCTCTCTCGTTGATGTCCGTCCTGTCAAGGATGTTTCCCATCTCGAGGGCAAGGAACTCGAGTTCCGCGTCAAGAAGATTGATCCCCAGCGCAACAACGTCGTTGTTTCCCGCAGGGATGTTCTCGAGAACGCCAACAGCGCCGAGAGAGAGAAGCTTCTTGCCAACCTCGAGGAAGGCCAGGTCGTCAAGGGTATCGTCAAGAACCTCACTGACTACGGCGCATTCGTTGACCTCGGCGGCGTTGACGGACTTCTTCACATCACCGATATGGCCTGGAAGCGCGTCAAGCATCCTTCCGAGATCGTCAATGTCGGCGACGAGATTGAGGTCAAGGTTCTGAAGTTCGACCGTGAGCGTACCCGTGTATCTCTCGGACTCAAGCAGCTCGGTGCAGATCCCTGGGTTGATATCGCCAAGCGCTACCCTGTCGGCACCAAGATCACCGGCAAGGTATCCAACCTTACCGACTACGGCTGCTTCGTTGAGGTTGAGGAGGGCGTTGAGGGTCTCGTACACGTCTCCGAGATGGACTGGACCAACAAGAACATCCATCCTTCCAAGGTTGTCAATGTCGGCGATACCGTTCAGGTACAGGTTCTCGACATCGATGAGGAGAAGCGCCGCATTTCCCTCGGTCTCAAGCAGTGCAAGCCCAATCCCTGGGAGCAGTTCGCTGCCACCCACAACAAGGGCGACAAGGTTTCTGGCAAGATCAAGTCAATCACTGACTTCGGCATCTTCGTCGGCCTTGACGGCGGAATCGACGGACTTGTTCACCTTTCCGACATTTCCTGGACCGTTCCCGGCGAGGAAGCTGTCCGCAAGTACAAGAAGGGCGACGAGGTCGAGGCAGTTGTAATGCAGGTTCATGCCGATATGGAGAGAATCTCCCTCGGCATCAAGCAGCTTGAGGATGATCCGTTCAACAACTACGTATCCCTCCACCGCCGCGGCAGCATTGTCAAGGGCAAGGTTGTTTCCGTTGACGCCAAGGGCGCTCTTGTTGAGCTCGCTGACGGCGTTGAGGGCTACATCCGCGCTTCCGATGTTTCCCAGGAGCGTGTTGAGGACGCAACCACCGTTCTCAGCAAGGATCAGGAGATCGAGGCCAAGTTCATGGGCGTTGACCGCAAGAACCGTCAGATTTCCCTCTCCATCCGTGCAAAGGATGAGGCAGATGACAAGGCAGCCATTGAGTCTGTCAACAGCCGTCAGCCTCAGGTTGCAGCTCCCAGCGCTATGGCTGAGGCCTTCAAGAATGCCCAGAAGGCTGAGTAATCAGCAGTAAAGGCTTTCTGACCGAAATGAAATCCGGATCCATGCGATCCGGATTTTTTTGTGTGCTCGGCATGAG
>DEHC01000027.1:0-13933 GCA_002351705.1 Gammaproteobacteria bacterium UBA2810
TGGAACAGCCGTGAATAGTAACATATTCTCAGTTTTTGTACGACAAAAAATTCTTGACAAATTATTTTTTTTTTTACAATCAAAATGGGGTCTCTTTTCCCAAAAATTATTAGATAAGCCGCATGGCAGGAACGGCTCTTCAGATCGGATCATGTTCCGGAAAACCAGCGGGCTTTGAAAGGGGCTGTATGTTCTGTGCATACAGCAGACTGTCTGGAAATCTCCGCAGTGGACAGTTGTAGCCAGATGCATGTTCCGCATAGTGAACTCTATCCTGCAGGAGAAGGACTGATTATGAGTGATGATCTGGGTTCAATAATAGTGCAGTTGGCAGCGGCTGGCGATCGTGACGCCCAGAGCCTTGTCAGCTATGCACTACTGGTAAAGGCACAGCAGGGAGATGCACGAGCTCAGGTCATAGTAGCTGCTGCAATAGCAGAGGCGGCGCGCGACGGCAATCCAGCGGCCCAGACCATTCTCGGTCTGGCGATGATAAAGACGGGAGATGTTTCTGAAGGGATGGATTTGCTGGCAAAGGCTGGCGCTCAGGGTGATCCTGTGGCACTGAATGTGCTGTCCCGTCTGCTGGAAAACTCGCGGAAATCATCCTCTAGCGGCTGCATGGTGTTCGTTGGGCTTTTCTTTGTTTCCTTGATTGTAGGAGTACTTGGAGCAGCAGAAATCAGCGGTTTTATATGAGTTCTGTATGCTGCATGCGGTCAGAGTGCCAAGCTGGTAAAACAATGCATACAGAACTTGTGTTTATCTGAGGCTGGGCTATGAGACAGTCTGCGGCATCCAGCGGGTGTTATTCCAACAACAGGGCAAGTGCGTTATGGATCTTATCGGCAATCTCGTCACGTGGAAGAGGATGGCTGAGCGCGGTGATGCCGGGGCCCAGTACAACATGGGCGTCGCGTACTACACCGGACAGGGCTTCATGCGCAATTACGCCGAGGCGGCAAAATGGTTCAGGCTGTCGGCCGAGCAGGGGAACCGCAACGCGCAGTTCAACCTCGGGAACGCCTACTACAGAGGCGAGGGCGTCATGCAGGATTACGCCGAGGCGCTTAAGTGGTACCGGAAGGCCGCGGCCCAGGGTGACGCCGGAGCGCAGTACAACATCGGCAATGCCTATTCCCACGGCCGCGGCGTGGAGCAGGATGACTGTGAGGCAGCAAGGTGGTACACGATGGCCGCCGAGCAGGGCGACATGGACGCAGAGTTCAACCTGGGCAATGCCTACTACAACGGCTGCGGCGTAATGAGGGATTACATGCAGGCCGCATACTGGTGGCGGAAGGCTGCGGATCAGGGAGATGCCGACGCAAGGCACAACCTTGAAACGCTTTACGCTTCGGGAGTTCTCTGAGCCTCGCTTTGTATCAGATACAGGCCGGGCCGCAGAATATTGTTCCGCTGATGAAACAAGGTCTGATTATGGATTTTATAACGAGCCTCCTCAGGCAGAGGGCAGAGCAGGGTGATGCGGAGTCACAGAACGATCTCGGTACCGCCTATTACACCGGACAGGGGGTTGAGCAGGATTTCAGTGAGTCTGTGAGGTGGTGGAGCAGGGCCGCTGCATCAGGCCTTGCCGGAGCGCAGTTCAACATGGCCCTTGCCTATTACAGCGGACTTGGGGTCAGGCAGGACTACAGAGAGGCTGTGAAGTGGAACCGCCTGGCCGCTGAGCAGGGACTTGCAGGTGCAGAGCACAACCTGGGCGATGCCTATTACAAGGGCGAAGGTGTGGAGCAGGATTACACAGAGGCTGTGAAGTGGTATCGGAAAGCTGCCAGTCAGGGGATTCCGGCAGCGCAGTACAGCCTCGGGCTTGCCTTTGCCAACGGCACCGGCGTCAGGCAGGATTACAGCGAGGCTGCTGCCTGGTACAGACGGGCCGCCGAGCAGGGCGATGCAGATGCCCAGTTCAATCTTGGCGGTCTGTATGCCAGGGGTCTTGGTGTCTCTTTGGATTATAGGGAGGCCGCAAGGTGGTGGCTCATGGCCGCGGCTCAGGGTGACATGCAGGCTCAGAACAACCTTCGTCTGCTGTACCAGAGGCTCCGCTGAGCCTGAAGATGACTGGAGATTAGTGCTACCGGCAGCGCTTGCGGTGATGTCTGCACGCGCGGCCGCAGCTTTGCTTTTTTTGATGGAAATGGCTGTCAGGCTTTTTCCGCAGGACTCTGAACAACTGAAGACAATCTCATATGGGAAAATCAATCGGAATTGACTTAGGAACCACTAACTCCGTAGTGGCATTCAAGGACGCGACTGTCAGGGTTATCGCAACCGGACGGGACAATGAGGATCTCTGCAGGTCCTGTGTCGCTGTTGACAGGAACGGAGGGAGCTTCATTGTGGGTAATGCCGCCTACAAGAACTGGAGACGGTATGCCCCCAACATTGTCGTGTCCGTGAAGCGCCTGATGGGCGCGTCAATCTCCGATCCGCAAGTCCAGAGGATGAAGCAGGACAAGGAGATGTACCCTTACGGCATTTCCAGAATGTCCGGCGGAACCGACGAGTCCGTGGTTGTCGTGCTCAACGGAAAGGAATACACGCCTGAGCAGATCAGCGCCGAGATCCTGCGCAGCCTCAAGAATGACGCATCCGTGAAGCTCGGGGATGAGGTGACTCACGCCGTAATTACCGTTCCTGCCTACTTCAACGAGAAGCAGAAGACCGCGACGCGCAAGGCCGCGGAGCTCGCCGGGCTTAAGGTCCAGCGCCTTCTTGCGGAGCCTACGGCCGCGGCGATTTCATATGGCGCTGACAAGCTTGCCGCGGACGAGGACAAGATCTTCCTGGTGTACGACTTCGGCGGCGGCACATTTGACCTTTCAATACTGGTTGCGTCCGGCGGAAATTTTATTGAGTCCGGCACCGGCGGCGACCGCTGGCTAGGAGGAGATGACATCGACCGCCTGGTCTCGGAGTATGTCCTGTCAGAGGCCGGAAAGGCAAACAATGCGGATCTGCACCAAATCATAGACTCGCTCTCTCCCAAGGACAAATACCGTTTCCAGGGAGACTTCAAGAACGAGATCGAAAGTGCGAAGAAGACGCTCAGCCAGAACGACTCGGTCTCTATCGAGATATATGACGAGCTCGAGGATGATGACGGAAATCCCATTGACATAGAGGTGACACTTACCCGCAGCAGGTTCGAGGAGATGATCCGTCCTCTCGTGCAGCGCACCATTGGCCTTATCGATGAGCTCCTTAAGAAGACCGGCTATCCCATTGACACAATCGACAGCATACTTCTGGTCGGAGGCTCCTCCTGCATACCGCTTGTCCGCGAGATGCTGAGCGCCAGGTACGGCAAGGAAAAGATCCTCTCCTCGGAGAAGCCTATGCTGGCAGTTGCTGAGGGAGCGGCTATCCTGTCCCATTCCATGGGTACGGAGATCGAGTGCCCGAACTGCGGCAAGACTGTTGAGGCCGGAGCTTCCGAATGCCCGTTCTGCCACCATCCGCTTGAGTTCACGCAGCAGGTTCCCGTTGAGGAAGGCGGAGTGCAGGTCAGCATCACGACGAAGCACAAGGTGTTCATCCAGCTTTCCGATGATGCCGGCAACACCGAGTACAGGCAGATAATCGATGAGAACGAGCCTCTTCCGTTTGAGGCAAACCACAAGTTCTATACGCTTGTTGAGAACCAGAAGATTGTCGGAGTGAAGCTGTTCAGCGATGCCGAGAACAATCAGATGGACAAGCTGAGCACCGGCTACTTCACTATCCAGGAGAACCTTCCGGTCCACAGCGAGCTGCAGTTCACGTTCAGCCTGACCGAGGATGAGGTCATGAATGTCAGGGTCAGAGTTCCTGCAACGGGCAAGACGACCAATGTCGTCCTCGGACGCGGTGAGCTTGACGCCCACTGCCTTGAGTCCATCGGTCCTGCCTTTGACAGGGTAATGAATGACAACAGCATCAGTGAGTCAAAGAAATCAGACTTTGTTGACGAGCTTCAGAAGATCATTGATGACATATCGACAAATCACTATGACTCAAGAAGCGCCAGGTGGCAGGAGGAGGAGAACGCGCTGAAGTCCGCCAGCCAGGCAGCACTTGCTGAGGATGATTACTCGCAGGCCAGGCTGAAGATGGCAAGGATCCTGATCAGCGAGTTCGGACAGTTCATTAGTGCTGATGACAGGGATGAGATCAGCCGCCAGGCTGATCGCCTGCAGCACGCGTCATCGCCTGCGGAGAAGAAGGCTGCCATGGACGGGCTTACATCTCTGGTAGAGAAGTACGGACTTTTCATTCACGGGTTCCTTCTTAATATTGCAGGCCACAGCTCTGATGATCCTGCGAGGGCCAACCAGGCTGTCGCAGCCTACAGACAGTTTAAGTCTGCGCTTGAGGAAGGGAACATAGCACGGGCACGTGACATACTCGATTCCAACGAGCACCTGATAGCAGGCCTTTCCCTGCCGTCATCAGCTGTAACAACGGAAATTTCAGGCTGATTTAAAAAAGTATGGAACAGGAAATCAAGTGCCCGGTCTGCGGGAAAACCGGCATACCTGACTATCACAAAGAGAATACGGTATGCCCCTGCTGCGGGACTGATCTCGGCATTTACCGGATGATCGATCAGATTCCGGCAGAGAGCGATCAGGAGGCTCAGAAAGCCGGAGCACAGCGGAATTTATGGAAGCCTGCGGCAGCCGCGGCCTTTGCTGCAGCTGCTGTTCTTGGAATTCTCCTTGCCTGGAAGCCTCCTATGGCACCGTCTTCCACAGTCCCTGACGAAAACCCGCTGAAAGGCAGGGTTGCCGAGCTGGAGGGGCAGCTGGCACGCCTTAACACTCAGAAAGCCGATGAGGTGTCCCGCCTCAGCGAGTCTGTAACGGCTCTGCAGGGAAGGCTGTCAGAGGCAGAGAGGCAGAAGGATGAGGAGACGGACCGTCTCAGAAATTCGATAGAGGACTTGAAGGGACAGCTCTCGGCCGCAAAGGAGCAGAACGCAGCAGCTGCCTATTTCTCGTATACCGTCAGGAAAGGCGATTCCTTGTGGCGTATCAGCAGCAGGTTCTACGGGACAGGAACGAAGGCAGGTGACATAGCCAGGGATAATGGCAGGACCATGGACTCCGTACTGCATGTAGGTGATACTCTGAGGATAAGGTAGCATGGGGCTTATTGGCTGGATCAGGAACAAATATTACCGGAGCCGCCTGGCAAAGGCAGACCTCCTGGCATCAAAGAAACGCCTGGCCGATGCGGAGCATATTTACTTCAAGCTGCTCGGCAGAACTGATGATGCCCTGCCGCATCTGGCCGGGATGTATTCCTCCCATGCAGCCGGAGCTGAGCAGAATATCTCTGCACTGAAGAAGATTGAGCAGCTCGGTGAATACGCAAATGATGCAAATAAGGCTGCTTACGGCCGGATCCTGAAGACCCATGTTGATGATATCGGGCAGCTTGCCGCTTGGTCATTTGAATCAGGAAATTACGCCGATGCGGTCTCGCTTATCCTCTCGATAAAATCCTACCGTAGCGGTGATGTGTCGTATGCCGCGAACTGCCACAGGTACAGGGCATATGAAAGCTATTCAAGGTATGACAGCAATCCTGAGGAAATCAGCGGCGTCATTATCGGCGAACTGAAGGAATACCTGCCATCTGGCCTGGACGATCTCAGATATTTTGCTGATAATCTTGAATCTGCCCGCAAATACCGACGCGCAGTCAGCCTGATGCTTCCTTTTGCCGGCGAGTCAGAAGATCTCAGGGAGCGGATCCTGGCTGATATTGTCTCGGCGGCGACAGAAGACGACTATGACCTCAAGGCCATCGGGCATATCTCCTCGGTCTGCAGTGATGAAGTCCTTTGCCGGGAGGCCGCGTTACGTCTGGTCAGCGAGTCTGAACAAGCTGCCGGTGAAGGCAATTATAAAAAATCAGTCAGGCTTGACAGCCTTGCCTCAGAGTATTTCGGAGATGACAAAGCCTTCAACGTCAGCAGGTGCTCTCATGCCCTTGAGGAAATGGCTGGGCGTACAGATGCTGGTGAGATTGAGGGACTCCTTCATCTTTCAGGTGAGCTGAGGCTGACAGGAAAGCAGATACTGGAGCTCGGAAAGCGCATCTCTGAGATCGCAGGTGCTGCTGAGCCAGCCAGAGGCTTTGCCGTCTGCCGTCTCTTCATTTCCGGAGGGATTTTTGACAATATTTTCCCGAAGCTCGCAGGCAAGCTGACCAGGCTCTTTGAAACGATGTACCTCAGCCTCGCAATGAAGCTGGCAGCAGGCAATCCTGCGGCTCTTGTTCCTGACGAGCTGCTTGCTGTCATCAGGAGAAACACCGATGAGAACTCCCTTCCGGACGTGCTTTCGGCCTTCGTGCGCGTGCTTCCCTATGAGAAGGAGTTCCTTGAAAGCGCGATTGCAAGGATTAAGAGGGAGAAGTCAGGAGCGCTGCTTGAAAAGTACTGGAAAGTCAGCAAAAGCCCTGTTTTCATCACCGAGCTTGTCAGGGCGGATCATGACGGGTACAGGGAGATGGCTGCATATATCTCTGAGAACAGCAGTCTTTTCCTCTGTACAAAGCAGCTCCGCAGCGCCTTCTGCAAAGCCATTGATTCATTCAATGACCCTGAGTATATCCTCGGGACAGCTGAAAGCCTCATCGAGAGGAACTGCGATGTAGGAGAATATTACGTCACATCAGCCCTGAAATATGTCGGCGGGAAGACGTCACCTGATCAGGCTGCTTTCCTCTGCCACGCGATTTCCGTCATTAAGGATCAGAGGCTTATTGACAGCCTGAAGAATGCAGTCCGGACCCTGATCAGTGAAAGTAGCTTCGATTCCGCTGAGCAGTACGCCTTATCGCTTGACGGCATTGACAGTGAGTCTGACACGCTGCTCGCCGAGGCATATTTCGGGAGAGCTCAGGCCTCCTCCTCGATGCAGGATAAGCTGCAGCAGCTCTTCAGGGTCCTTGATGTCACGGATCGCGGGCATGTCCTGGAATCTTTTGGCGAGAAAAGGCACAAGACGCTCTCCCTGCTTGCCGGCATGGCCGCCTCATTCCAGCATGACGGGGACAATGAGTCCGCATCAAAAATCGAAGAGAGGCTTAGGGCATATCATGATGTCTGGCTGAGCCTTTGGATCAGTCTCAGAAACCATGACCTTGAAGAGTTTCAGACAAGGCCGGAGAAGATCCGGTTCCTTCATG
Organism: Gammaproteobacteria bacterium UBA2810; assembly: GCA_002351705.1. Taxonomy (GTDB): domain Bacteria; phylum Pseudomonadota; class Gammaproteobacteria; order Enterobacterales; family Succinivibrionaceae; genus UBA2810. The sequence continues at coordinate 7,210 of DEHC01000027.1, forward strand.
AAACGGTCAGCCGCATTGCGGAAGTTTTCGGAAAAGACTCGGAGCTCAGGGCTGTCACCAGCCGTGATTACCTTGATTTGTGGAATGAGCTCAAAACACTGACGGTGGAAGAGACTGCAGAGATGCCGGGTGACAGCGCTGTCGACAGCCTGTCGGGCCTTCGGAAACAGATCAGGCAATACTGCTGCAAAGGCTTTGTTAAAGCAGAGATTGACGAGCTTACCGGGCTTATCCTGAAGCTCAAATGGTCAATGGCCACAGATGCGGAGGCGGCGCAGAACTTCAAAGGCGCTGTCGCCCGTTATGCCGGTGTCAGTGAAGAGTGTGTGAAATCCTATGCGGAGCGCGCGGAGCTCCGCTCACTGATCTGCCTGCTGAAGGCCGGCAGGACAGACAGCGCCGCGGAGTCCCGCATAATCAGCGCGCTTGATCTCAAAAGCCACCAGAGGCTCAAGGATGATCTTGCCTACCGTTACGCGTGCTTCCTGCTCAGGGCCGGCAGGGCGAACGATGCCGATAATTTCATCAGGAAATACCTGCCTGACGAAAGCCTGTTGCTTGACCTTTGCAGTGACGCGCATATCAGGGAATCAGAGAGATACCTTGCCGAGTTCAACCAGAAAGTGAAGGCTATGGCGGACGGCACCATGTCAGCAGCCGAGGCGACAGCCTTCAGATCAGAGATTGACTGGTACAAGACTCAGGTGTCAAGGTACCTGAGTGACACGGCCTCAGAATTTGATGCTTACAAAACTGCTGCCAGCCAGTACATGCTGCAGGCCTTGTTCAGGGAAGGACGCTATGCGGAAGCCCTTGATACCGTTCTGACAATGTACCCGGATTTCCTGCATGACAGCAGCCATCTGAGGCTTGCCGCTGTTGCTGCCCTTGGCTGCGCTGAGTCAGGATTGGCGGCTGGCACAAAGCTCCGGTACGCTATTTCCTTATGGCTGACAGCTGTATACAATGACCGGATTTTTGTCTGGTGCATTGAGAATGCCTCGTGGAACGAGCAGTATCAGTTCACGCTTGACGGAAGCCTCGGGAACACTGATGACGATGACTTTGCCGAGCTCCCTGACAATGTTGGTTTTGATGATCCGGAAGAAGGCGAGAACATATCCATAAAGGATGTGCAGGAATCGCTTGTGGCCAGGATGGAGGATACGGTAAGGAAAAACTATCCCAGGCTGGAGGCTTTTTTCAATAGCGAGAAGTCAGCTATTGAAAGCCTGCTGGGCCTTGACCTGGACCAGCCCTGCGACATCGCCGCGCCCTGCGTGTCAGCGAATCATAAGAATGTATCAGCTTCCATAATGAGCGCTTTGGAATATGAGCTCGATCATTACGGAAACAAGGAGAGCATCCTGAAAACAGGCCTGGCCTATGGTATTGAGTCCGGCAGGTTCGGCTCATACAAAATCGCGTGCCAGCAGACGGAGAGCTGCAGACAGGCTGTTTCAGGAAATTATGACACAGCGTCAGCCTTCAGTAATCTTTCCAATATACGGACGTACGGTGAGCTCTATGGCGGGCTGCTTTCGTTTGTGTCCGGCAGAATGAATGATGCAGTAAAACAGAGCATGCCATATGCCCGGTTCATGGATGTATACGAGCCTGTTTGCCGGGCCTTCAATGACAGCAAGCTCTCATTTGCGTTCTCAAGCTATGCCAACAGCGAAATCATAAAGCGGCTGAATGACAGCAGCATGAAAACCCGCGATGGCATTGGCTATCTGGTACGCATCTACAAACTGGATCCCGGCAATGTCACAGTAAAGCAGAATGTGACCGGAGTGGTCAAGTCTCTTGCCCTGGAGGCAGCCTCAGGCGGCAGTTCCGATGACAGAAGGGCGCTTGACAGCGCACTCGGGCAACTTGGAGCTGAGTTCAGACAGATGGCTGAGGATGCAGAGATCCAGAGTCAGCTAAGCGTCATCGTGGACAAGGTGAACGGGAACAGTATGTCCGGAAACACAGCACTTGATAAGGTTTACGATTTATACCGCAAGACGCCTGATAATGACCGCATCTGTGAAAACCTTGTTACATTGTGTGTCATGTGCATTATGGAGTATGTAATAGGCAATAAGTATGGCAGTTCATCAGTATGTAGGATCCTCGACAGTCTCTGTAGCAACAGGAGCATGACGTTCCGAAAGCACAGCGGAAAGCTTCGCGACTCATACAACCAGATAGTAGGCAGGCTTGATTACAATATAAGGCAGATAGTGACGAATCCAGCCTTTTGGGGGACTCTGAATGACAATGGAAAGGCTTTGGTGAGAGGGCTCAATTATTTTAACAGGCTTGGTGAAGATGACGATCTTTCAAGCGTACTGCATGGCCTTTGGTAGGCCTGCTGTCTTTCCCAAACGGTTATTTACGGCCGGAGTTTTGCCTGTCAAGGTGTTATGAGCATGTCAGATGAGAAGCCAGGCACGACGCGCGCCACTCCAAACGGCGGCAATGGAAGAGCTGCAGGTGAGGATAGTTCTTTGCCGGAAGCTACCTTGAGATGTATCCGGATGTGGCGGCGAGCGGAATGGATCCGTGGCGCCACTACGTTGAGTATGGGAAAAAATAGGGACGTTGCAGCGGATGTGGACTTCATTCGGAGACTAAATGTAAAGTTATGAAAAATCCATACACAGTCCTCGGGCTGAACCAGAACGCAACCAATTCCGAGATTGTAAAGTCTCAGATCAGGGCGCTACGCTCGAAAAAATACACTATGAAGGAGATCACTGAGGCGCAGGCGGCGCTTCGCAAGCCCGCGCAGCGGCTGGCGGCAGATTTCACATTTCCCGCATTCGGCAGCATTGAGCTGAAGCCGCTTGTTTCCGGGATCAAAGCATCTGGAGCCAGTATTGATGCTCTCGATCCGGGCAAGTACGACTCACTGGAGTAATCTGAAATGGGTATCAGGGAAGAGCTATACAGCAAGGTCGCGTCTCTCCAGAGAGAGAACCTGACCGGAAGAAACAGCCTTGAAGAGTACAAAAAGAGCCAGGAGAAGTTTGTTGACAGCATTTTCAGCGAGTTTCTGACAGTGATAGATACATTTGACCGCGCCGAGAAAGCCATAAAGGAGCGGGAGCTTGATCAGGATGAGAATGCCAAAAAAGCCATAAACCGCCTGCTCAACGCAAAGAAAAAGGCTCTCGCGGTGCTCGGAAAATTTGATGTCAGGGAAATAGAGTTCAAGGACGGACAATCAGTCCCGGAGCAGTGCTCCGTTGTGGACACAGAGCCTGATGCCGGCAGGCAGACCGGTGAAATCATCTCCATCGAGAGGCAGGGTTACACCAGGAACGGCAGGCTGCTCCGTCCTGCGGAAGTGGTTATAGTAAAGAACTGATTGCCGGTGCCGGCGTCTTCAAGAGCGCGCGCCTTGTCAGGCACGGTCATTTTGGTAGATCCTGCCTTGAGTCTGCCTGATTGCCGCGGAGGCTGTTATGTATCTGTTCAGGAGGGACGACCGGATAGACGGGTACACTATTGTATTCCCGCATAAGGACGGATTCTTCTATGAAGCCTACAGGGTCAGGGACAGCCGGGGCAGTGCGAGGTTCCTGAAGCTTATCCGGCTTGACAGGCTGCAGTCCTCACAGAGCTACAGCGACGGCGGCCCCTCAGAGGCAGAAATTGCGCCCATGCTTAACCATAAGAACCTGTGCCGGTTCCATGGCTCCGGCTCGCTTGAGAAGAACGGCCGGAGACTTTTCTATATCGCGACTGACTATGTGAGGTGTGAGCGCCTCAGCGACCGCCTTGCAAGAGGGAATGTCCTGACAGCAGAGGAGCTCAGGGAGCTGATGACGGCGCTCCTCGGCGCTCTCGGCAGCATCCACAGCCTTGAGCGGCCGGTAATCCACAATGCCGTTACCGCAGAGAATATCCTGCTCGATGTCGATGGTGGTTTCAGCGATCTGAAGCTTGCAGGGTTCAGCAGGGCGAGGTTCGCGGATCTCAGCCCGGATCCCAGGTCATGGCACGGGCAGAACCTGTACTCTGTGGCCCCCGAGCGTTTCACGGGAGGGGGATCCGTAAAGTCTGACATTTTCTCCGCCGGGGCGCTGATGTTCAGACTGGTGTTCGGCTCAATGCCCTGGGAGACCGATCTTGCAGGGAAAACACTTGATGAGCAGGTCCGTGCGGTCTCTGAAAAGAGAAAAGGACCTCTGCCAGTACCAAACGTCCAGTTCATTGATATCGATGAGCATATGCTCAATGCGATGGCCATGGCCCTCGCACCTGATCCTGACAAACGTTTCGCCGGTGCCGGTGAGTTCCTTGACGCGCTTCTCGGGAAAACCGAAGTGCCTGAGATGCCGAAGGTCAGGACAGAGACCGCAGTGAATGAACGGGGCAACAGTTTCCGTCCGAAGAAGGGGAACGGCTTTGCCGATGTCGCCGGAATGGAGGACATCAAGGAGCTGATGCGTAAGAAAATCATCAATGTGCTCAAAAACCCGGAGCGCGCAGAGAAGTTCAGGATCCAGATCCCGAATGGCATGCTGCTCTACGGACCTCCGGGATGCGGCAAGTCCTTCATCGCGGAGAAGTTCGCGGAGGAGGCCGGCTGGAACTATAAGTTCGTGAAATCCTCGGATCTCGCGAGCATTTACATCCACGGCTCGCAGGAGATGATCGGCGCGCTCTTTGACGAGGCGAGGAAGAACGCCCCGATGATCCTCAACTTCGATGAGTTCGACGCGCTGGTTCCGGACCGCAGCCGCTCCGACAGCGTCCATAGGTCAGGCGAGGTGAACGAGTTCCTCTCGCAGATGAACAACTGCGGGAAGGACCGGGTGTTTGTCATCGCGAGCTCCAACCGTCCTGATCTCATCGATCCCGCCGTGAGGAGGAAGGGCAGGCTCGATCAGATGATCTATATCCCTGTTCCCGACCTTGAGGCGAGGGAAGGCATCTTCAGGGTGCAGATGAAGGGGAGGCCGCAGGAGGAGGGCATTGACTTCCGCCGCCTCGCATCCCTCACTGAGAACTATGTGGCCGCCGACATCGCCTGCATCGTGAACGACGCGGCGGAGAGGGCCTTCGAGGATGACGTCAGCATCACACAGAAGCTCCTGGAGGAGGCCATAGGGAAGACCGCTCCGTCAGTGAGCAGGGCTGACATTAAGTACTATGAGGACATAAGGGCGAAAATTGACACGTCCGCGAAGGAGAGCTCCCACAGCCCAATCGGATTCATACATGACTGATAGGGCCGGGGCGGCATAACTGGTAAAGCCTGGTGATCTGCCCTGTCCTACACAAGTCCTGTCAGATCGGGATGACAGACAAGCGGCTTCTCCTCCTGTCTGTCATTCCTGATGAACATGGTCATGTACATGGGCAGGCAGGTGATCCGGCCTGATTTCTGAACATTGTCATTGCAGAGCACATACGCCCTGCGGATATCGTAATCCTTATTCTCAAGCACATTGGTCAGCGCGTTATGGCGGACATAATCCTTGCCAGACTTGACCTCTATAGGCACAGCGCTTCCGTCCTCCTCAATGACAAAATCCAGCTCGCCCTGCTTCTTGCTGTTGAAGTAGTAGAGCTCAAACCCATGGGCAGAAAGCTCCTGTGCAGTGAAATTCTCAAAGATCCCGCCGAAGTTTATGCCGGGATCATTGTTCAGCACTCTGAGCTGCAGCCCGTCAGCGTACTCTGAGGCAAGCAGCCCCACATCATTCTCAAAGAGCTTGAAAAGGTTGCGGGACTTTGACAGGATTAGCGGAGCCACAGGCTCCTCGGAGTTGTACACCGGAAGTGCCACGCCCGCGGCAGAGAGCCAGAGAAAGCTGTCCCGGAAGCGGCTGAACTTGAAGTTCTCATTGAGGTGCTTCAGTATGAACCGTTTGTTTTTCGCGTTGAGCTCTGACGGGATCAGGCTGAATATCTCGTCAATATAGAGTTTCCTGTCCGGGTCGTACTGCGAGATATCCAGCTTATATAGCTCTATGATGGATTTCTGGACAGTAAGGACCTCCTGCAGATTGTTGTGCTCCAGGTACCTGGCAACCGCGGCCGGCATGCCGCCGACCAGGAGATACAGCCGGAAAAGCTGCATGAGCCTCCCGTGTATGACGCTGTCAGCGGGCCTTCCTTCCTCAAACGACTTACGCAGTGCGCTGAATACCCTGTCCTGTACGCCAAGGGCCCGCAGGAACTCCTCCAAATCGAGAGGATACATCCTCCTGATGCCCATAAAGCCGACAGGAGCAGAGCTTAGCCCCCTGAGCTCTGTCCCCAGAAGCGAGCCGCTCAGAATGTAGCGGTAGCTGCCTTCCTCCACCAGGAACTTGATGGCAGTGACGATCTCCGGGCATTTCTGAACCTCGTCAAAGAACACCAGAGTCTGCCCTGGGATTAACGGCCTTCTGGCAAAGGCAGAGAGCCTTGTGATGATCTCATCAGCGCCGGCCGCGCTGCGGAAGAGCCCTGCGGCCTCAGGTGTTCTGACAAAATTGATCTCTATGAAGCTTTTGAAATGCGTCGCCCCGAAATGGCGTATGGATGTGGTCTTGCCGACCTGGCGGGCCCCGTCCAGAAGCAGGGCCATTTTGGTCTCCCTGTAAAAGTACTCCAGGTAGGAGTCAATTTTGCGGTAAATCATTGGCATGCAGGTTTTCTTTATATTGTCTTGCGTTGTTTTGTCCGTTTTTCCAACATGATTTTATGCTATTTTGTCCGTTTTTCCAACATGATT
>DEHC01000027.1:14021-15094 GCA_002351705.1 Gammaproteobacteria bacterium UBA2810
GCTGCACATGCCTGCCCCGTAAACCCAGTACAGCGCTGACGGACCTGCCGGGTCATTCCTGTCATTGTCCTTCCCTTAACACCTCAGGGTGATCATGCCTGTTTTCCGGGCGCTGTATAATCCCGCTGTGTTTCATCATGGCGGGGTGGCAAAATTAACAGATCTCTCATGTTCAGCTCTGCTGACGCTCTCCTCCGCGGGACTGAGCACGGCAGCGCGGTGATTTCCAGGGATTTGAGGGGCGGCGGCGCGAAGAGGCTCTCGGACCTCCGGCGCGACGTGCATGCGCTAGCCTCCTTTCTCTCCTCCCGCGGGATAAGCCGCGCCGCCATCGTAACTGACGACACCTGGCTCTTTGAGACCGCCTTCTTTGCCTGCGCCGCCGCCGGCACCGTACCGGTCCTCCCCGCCTCGGTCTCAGAGGGCTACCTCTCGAGGTGCTCGAGGCTTTTTGACGCGGTCCTCGCGGAGGACGGAGCCGTATCAGGGAGGGACGGCACCTTCAGCATCGCCATGCTCGCGGCTGAGTACGAGCCGAGGGGCGCGATGCCGCCGGTCTCCGACACCTCCCCCTACATGATGTTCACCTCTGGCTCCACCGGAGCGCCGAAGCTTGTAACCCATACGTTCTCGGATCTCTTCCTTGAGGCGAGGGCCGCCTTCCGCCTGCTCTCGGAGCCGCTCTCCCGCGCAGACTTCGCCTGCGCCACCGTGCCCTGCCGCCATGCCTTCGGCCTCGCGTTCCGGGTGATGATGCCGCTCCTCACGCTGCTCCCCGCCTCGGTGAGGTGCGCGGTCTACGAGGAGGAGTTCAGTGCGATGGCGGGCATTCCCTTCATCGTGACGTCCCCCGCGTTCCTCAAGCGCCTCGACGGCACGAGGCGGACGGAGGCCGCCGCCGTGATGTCGGCGGGAGGCTTCCTCCCGGAGTTCGCGGGGGAGCTTGCACAGAAGGCCTTCGGCTGCCCCGTGACCGAGATTTACGGGAGCACCGAGACCGGCGCGTTCGCCTCAAGGACGGGCCTTGGAGGCTCCGGTGCCTGGAAGCCCCTTCCCGGGAACTTCGCGACGGT
>DEHC01000027.1:15148-22234 GCA_002351705.1 Gammaproteobacteria bacterium UBA2810
GTCCCCCTACGCGAGGGGCGGGCACCTCTTCCGCACGGACGATCTCGCGGAGGGGGCTCCGGACGGGCGCTTCACCCTCCGCGGGAGGTCCGGCAGGGCGGTGAAGATTGAGGACAACCTCATATCGCTTGATGACGTCGACGCCTGCCTCAGGGGACATGAGTGGATAAGGGAGTCAAGATCAGTGAGGCTGATCCGCGGCGGACGCGAGGAGATCGGGTGCGCCGCGATCCTTACGGACAAAGGCCGGGACTCCCTCTCCTCGCTTGGCGCAGGGAAGTTTGAGATTGCGCTCCGGAAAAGCCTCAGGTCCGTGCTTGATCCCCTGGAGATCCCCCGCTCGTGGCGCTTTGTGGAGCGCTTCCCCGAGAGCAGCATGGGAAAGATCAGGGACTGCGATATACTTGAGCTCTTCGCTGCCGGAGCGGATCAGGAGGCCGGCAGGAGCTCACAGGAAGGACAGGGATGACAGTAAGGCACTTCAATGACGAGCGCGCCCCGGAGGCGCTGCACAAGGCAAATTTCATAGCGCTCGCGCCCTTCATCTTCGCCGCGGCGAAGGCGATGCGCGACCTCGGCTTCTTCCGCCTGCTCGCAGACTCTGACACGGGCCTCACGAAGAGGGAGCTTGCTGATAAAGCCGGCGTCACCTTCTACGCCGCCTCAGTCCTCATTGACGCCGCATACCGCGCCGACATGGTCTGCCTGGAGGAGGAAGACGCGGGGAATGATGCGCGCTGGAGCCTGACGAAGACCGGTCTTTACCTCGCGACCGACCGGATGACGGAGGTGAACCTCAATTTCTCCGCCGATGTCTGCGCGGAGGGGCTCCTCTCCCTCACCGAGTCCCTGAGAACAGGGAAGCCCGCGGGCCTCAGGACATTCTCGGAGACCGCCTCCACCATCTATCCCCTGCTTGAGACGCTCCCGGAGCCCGTGAGGAAGAGCTGGTTTGACTACGATCACTTCTACTCGGACCATGTGTTCGAGGAGGAGCTCCCCATACTCAGAAGGGAGACCTCCTTCAGGAGCGTCTGCGACGTCGGCGGCAACACCGGGAAGTTCGCGCTGGCGGCCGCCGCGTTTGATCCGGAGGTTCATGTGACCATCGCGGATCTCCCGGAGCAGTGCGCCGCCGCGAAGGAGAGAATCGCCGCGGCCGGCATGGAGCACCGTATCGCGCTCAATCCGTGCGACATCCTGAAGTCCTCACCCGCGGACCTCCCCCGGGGCATTGACGTCTGGTGGATGAGCCAGTTCCTCGACTGCTTCAGCAATGAGCAGGCTGTTCAGATCCTGAGCCTCGTGCGCGGGGCCATGGAGGACGGCGCGGTCCTCGCGGTGAACGAGATATTCGGGGACAGGCAGAAGAGGGACACCGCGGCCCTCGTCGTTGACGAGTGCTCGCTCTACTTCACCGCCATCGCGAACGGCGTTTCCCGCTTCTTCAATTCAGGGGAGTTCATGGAGTGCCTCGCAGCCGCATGCTTTAAGGTGAGATCCGTCCGTGACGGCCTCGGGCTCGGACACACGCTCATCATCGCGGAGAAGGCCTGAGCCTCTTGCCATAAAAAAAGGGAAGGCCTCAGCCTTCCCTGCCATGTTCCCGCGCATCAACGGGCGATATGCAGCTTACCTTACCGGGCCTCATCCGCCGCCTTTTCCGCAGCCTCCTTCCTCTCCGCCTCCTCAATCTCCCGGAGGTACCCGCTGTCAGCCGAGATGTAGGGCCCGTTGATCCTGCCGCTCTCCTTTATCGAGCAGAAGTCGCAGCAGAGCGGCCTTGCCTGCATGTCCGCCGTGACGTAGGTATGCCCGCGGCGGCACCTCCGGAGCTGCACCGTGCCGCAGCGCAGGGCGTTCGCGAGCACCCAGCACTCCGTGAGATCAAGCTCCTTCCCCTCCCGGAACCGGTCAAGGCCCGCGGCGAGGCGGATCTCGAGGTAGCGCCTCCGGGCGAGGATCACGGTGTCCGGATCAGGGAGCCCCGGAGGGAGCTCGGGGCCCGCGAGCTTCCGGTAGACGGAGAGGAACACCGCTCCCTCAATGCCGTCCATCCTGCTCTCGAGGATATTCGCGGGCACCGGCATCTGCCCCTGGGCGGAGACGCACTTCCTCCCGTAAAGATGGTAGATCCGGAGGATTTTCCGGTAGGGCAGCTGCTCCGGCATGTAGGCCCTTGCGATGGTGGGCTTGAGCCCGGCGGCGAACCAGCGCCTGAGCGCGTCTGCCGCTGCTAGGAGCTCCGCCTCGTCTGTCCCTGCTGCAGCCATCACTCCTCCAGGCAGCGGATCTCGAAGGCGAGACGGTCTGCCACGCTGTTGGTCCTGAGGAGCTCCGAGAACGCGCCCGCGGAGCGCGGGGCGAACATCAGCGTGTCAGGAAGGGCCATGCGCCTGAGCGCGCTCTGCGGTATCCTCGAGAGGAGCCTTACCGTGTCGCGGTCAAGCCCGAGCCTGAGCGCCGCGGTGTCCGGATCATCCCTTGCCTCGTCCCTCGCGCAGGAGAGGAAGAGCTCGTTGAGCAGGCGGATGTCATTCTGCTCCCCGGGTGCCATGATCTGATACTCCGCACCGTCTCTCCCCGTGATCCTGCCTCCTGCAGGCAGCCTGCTGCCCGTGTTCATTCTAATTGCCATTTGATTCACCTCTGTCTTGTTCTTCCTGCTGTTTCACTCTTCTGCGGGGCCCTGCCCCGTATATGTCCTGAGCCTCACCGGGCGCCCCGGCGCCTCCCCGCGCCATTCCCTGACCGCGCCCTGAGGCCCTCTGCCGTGCGCGGCAGTGCCTGCCGCTCCATAGTCTCCTGATGCCTTTATTTCCCTGACGCCTCTCTTCCCGTCCGTTCTTTCACTTTCTGTGTTCCTGTATTTCCTGCTCTCCGCGCGCCCTCCTGCGCAGATCCTCTCATACCCCGGGAGCCTCCGGATCTCATTCCTCATCCGGAGCACCTCCCTTCCGTAGGGCCGCGCCAGGCTTTCGGTGAAGCTGTGGTAGCGTCCCGCCTGAAGCTCCGGATCGTCCGTCGACATGGCGGTTTCCCGGAGGATCTCCGCGGCGGCGTCCAGCGCCGTCTCCGCGCGGAGGAAGAGCGCCGGATCACGGCTCCGCCCCTTCTGCCAGTAGAGATTGAGCTGCATCATGCCGGCATCGATGTCCCGCTCCGGCACGTGCCTCCTCACCTCACGGAGGATGCGCTCCGCCTCGCGCCTGCTCCGGGGGAAGTACGACTTCCCGCCAGCGCGGATGGCAAGCTCGGAGGGCACGGCCGTGCCGTCCCCGAGGACCCGGCCGCTCTCCTTCAGGGAGACCGCGATGAGGAGGCAGGGATCAACCCCGTGCCTCTCACCTGCGCCCGTGAAGTCCGGGAGGCCCGCCGCCTCAGCGGCCGGGGGGATGAGCGAGGCGAGGAGGAGGAGAGCTCCCGCCCCCGTGCGCGCCTTTTCTGTTATCTGCTGTCTGTTTTGTGGCATATATACATATTTCTTTTCTGAAAACCGTCTGTTTTGTGTGTACGAGTGATTCTATTCCCGGAAGCGCTGCCGATCAAGTGTATGGATAAAATATTTTTTGAAAAACATGTGCGTTTTTCACGAAAATGCCGCAGGCATGCGGTTTTTATGGGCTTATATACACTTTTCATAGGGCTGCGTGGCTTAAAAACCCCGAAAAGCCTTCCTCAGGGGCGGGATTTCCGGGGAAGCGGCTTCCCGGGTGTATCCATCATGTGAGCTGTTCATTTTCAGGAGAAAAACATGAGCGCAGTTGAGATACCGGCGGCGATAGATGATCCGCCGCTTATTCTGCTCTGGCCGGCCGACGAGATGATGCCCGTCCTTATCGGGCTCGTCTTCGGCGTCGTGAGCGGCAGCGCCTTCCTCTTCACGGCAGGCGGCCTCCTTCTCACCAGGGTCTACCGGAGGTTCAGGAACGGGCACCCCGACGGGTACTTCCTCCACCTCCTCTACTGGTACGGGATCATGCCCTCGAAGGCCTTCACCGTGCCGAGCCCGTTCACGAGGAGGTTCCCGTCATGAGGATCAGGGACTACGCCGCGGCGGCCCGCGGCAGCGCGGTGCGGGAAAAGCTCCTCATCGGGCTCACCGCAGGGCTCCTCCTCTGCTCAATCGCGGAGGGCGTCGCGCTAATCCGCGACAGGCGGGCGGTCGTCATCGTACCCGAGGGGCTCACGAGGGAGGCAAGGCTCTCCGCCTCGAAGGCCGACGAGCCCTACCTCTCCTCGTGGTCGTACTACCTCGCGGGGCTCCTCGGGAACGTCACCCCGGGGACCTCCGGGTACATAAAGGATGCCCTGGGTCCGCGCCTCGCGCCGGAGGTCTACCAGAGCGTCATCAGCGCGCTCTCGGAGCAGGTGAGGCGCATCAGCGAGGACCGGGTGTCGCTCTCCTTCATCCCGAAGTACTCGAAGTTCGAGGAGCGGACCGGAAAGTATTTTGTGAACGGGATATCGGTCATGACCGGGCCCGGCGGCGCCTCGGAGAGAACCGAGAGGACCTATGAGTTCCGCTTCCGCATGAGGAACTTCCAGCCCTACCTCACCTGGATTGAGACCTATGAGGGTTCGCCGAGGACGCTTGACGAGATAGCGCGTGAGGAGCGGAGGGCGTCATCGGTCAGGCGGAAGGAGGCAGAGGAGGCGGAGAGGGAGCGGCTGAGCCGCGAGATTGAGAGGCGCGAGGAGGAGGCAGGAAGATGAGGAAGGCACTTTTATACGCGGTGATTGCCGCGCTTATGGCGCCCTGCGCGGCGCCGGCTGACGGGCTCCCGCCGCTCCCCTCCTCGCTTATCGGCGGAGGAAGCCACCAGCTCAGGAAGCCGCAGGGTGAGAGGGCGGCGGCTGAGTCTGCAATTGCGCCGGAGGAGAGCGCGGAAGGAGGCGCTGCTCCCGCGTTCGGACCCCGCGATGTTGCCCGCGGCACCGTCGTGCGCGACATAGCCCTGGGGGAGATCAACCGGATCCTGACGCCCTTTGACTCGCCCTCGGTCACGACCGTCTCCGACGCGGAGACTAAGGTGAAGGGAAGGGCGGTCTACATAGCACCGAAGAGCATGGAGCCGGTCTCCCTCTTCATCTCTGAGGAGGGGAGCGAGGAGGAGTCGGTGAGCCTCGTCCTCTTCCCGAAGGTCACCGGGCCCCGCGACATCAGGCTCGGGGATGCAGAGGGCTCCGCTGGCTCCGGGGGCTCCGCCGGAAATGGGGCTCCCGCGGGGCGTGACGCCCTCATAAGGGGACTGATGCTTGACGCGCTCTCCGGAAAAGGGCCGGGCGCGGAGAAGCCGCAGAAGAGCGGCTGCCATGCGGAGGGGTTCTCGTTCCGCCCGCTCTGGAGCATTAAGAGGAGCGGCTACCGCCTGCAGGCGGAGCTCGGGAGGAGCCTCACGGAGCGCGCGGCGTTCTTCAGCCCCTACGCCTGCCCGGGCTTCGCGGCGGCCGGAGTCTGGCCGTCCGGAAGGCTCCGGAAGGGCTCATCATTCATGGTCTACACCGTAAGGAAGGAGGCCGGCAGTGAGCCTTAGGGACAGGCTTCATCTTCCCTCGGCGGAGGGAAAGGGCCGCTTCGCGGTGACTGCCATAGGCGCCGCAGCCATCTTCGGCGCCATCTTCATCATGGCGGGGAACTCCGCGGAGAGGAAGGCGAAGGAGGATGAGGAGAAGGCCATGTCTGACGTGACCCACATACTCACGGACAGCGACACGAGATCGCTCGGCCTTGACTCGCTCGCGGCGAGGATCCAGAGCCAGGAGCGGGAGATCCGCGATCTCCGGACCGAGCTCGCGAAAAGGAGGACGGAGGCTCTCCCTGCGGTTTCCACGGACCCTGCGGTGAGCGCCGGCATGGAGGAGCTCCGCGGTGAGCTTGAGAGCCTCAGGGAGGAGCTCCGCGGGGCAAAGGGCGCCATGGCGGCGCATGCTGATGAGGCTGCGCCGCAGGATGGGGCCGCGGTAAAGGAGCAGCCTCCCGTGAAAAGTGAAGGAGCTCTCCCCCGGGTGAGCGCCGCACCCTTAAGGCAGGTGCGCTCCGCGATCCGAACCTCATCCGGCGGAGGACGAGCGCAGGGGCTTCCCACGGGGACGCTCCTTTCGGGTCGGTTCATAACGGGCCTTGACGCCCCGACGGGCGACGAGGCGAAGAGATCCCCCTATCCGGTGCTTATCGAGCTTGACCGGGACGCCGCGCTCCCCGGGCAGAGGAGAAAGGACGTCAGGCACTGCGCGGTAATCGCGGCGGGCTATGGCGACATGTCGTCGGAGAGGGTCTACCTCAGGACCGAGACGCTCACCTGCCGGGTGAACGGGCGCTGGAGCGAGACAAGGCTTGAGGGCTTCATCACGGGGGAGGACGGCAAGGCCGGAGTGAGGGGAAGGCTTGTCTCCAGGCAGGGGAGGCTCATCGCCCGCTCGATGGCCGCCGGGTTCCTCGAGGGGATCGGATCCGCGTTCGAGTCGGTGCCGGTAGTGTCCTACGAGGTAGGCGATGTTTCGGGCAGCAGGGTCTGGCAGCGGGCGCTCTCCCCGGAGTCCCTTGAGACAGCGTCCCTCAAAGGGGCGGGCAAGGCGCTCTCGAGCGTGAGCAGCTTCTACCTGGGTCTCGCGGAGAACATGTTCCCGGTAGTCGAGGTCGACTCGGGGAGAAGGGTTGACATTGTGGTGACAGGACAGAGTGCAGACAAGAGAGAGGAGAAGAGGAATGGAAGAGACGGAAGGAATGAGTGACGGGATGAATGAGGAGAGGGCGGCAGCGCCGGAGGAGGAGCCAAAGGCCGGGGAGGGCGCCGTGAAGGGGAGGAGGACGCCCCGCGCGCGCTCCGCGAAGGGTGCGGCAGCGGAGGCTGCGAGGACCGGGAGAGTCAGGCGGAAGAAGACAGAGTCCGCCGCTCCCGTGGCGCCGGCGGCGGAGACATCCCCTGAGGAGGGCGGTGAGCCTGAGATCGTTTTCCCAGAGGACGGCGTCATGAACACGCCGCCTGTGAGCGATGATGCCGGGGCAGGGCCCTCTGCCGTTCCGGCACCTGATTGCGCAGAGCCTTCGGATGATGCGGTCCCCGATGATCCGGAGATCCCCTT
>DEHC01000027.1:22321-30446 GCA_002351705.1 Gammaproteobacteria bacterium UBA2810
AGGAAGGAGGAGCGCGCTTCCGGTGAGTGCTCCGGAGAGGGGCGCGTGAGGGCAGGGAGGGCTGCGCCTTCCGCCATGGAGCGCCTCCGGAACATCATCAGGCGCTTTTTCGGGAGGCCGTCGCGCCTGAGGAAAACCGAGAGTGACGATCCGGAGCTTATGAGGCTCAGGGCGCTCCGGCGCTTCCGCGGGGCAGGAGAGGAGGAGAAAAGCCGTGATTAGACTCCGCTTTGCGGGAGCGGCCATGCTCATCGCTCCGTTATGCTCTCTTGCAGGCTGCGGGGTCCTCGACTTCGCGGACGATGAGTACGGCTGCACCGGGCTTCCCCGCGGCGTCTCCTGCCGGAGCGCGAGGGAGGTTCTCCTGGGCTCCGGCGGGGAGGAGGTCCCGGGGGACACCGTGGCTCAGGGCCCGGCCGGATCATCGGATCCGGTGCCGGAATCACCCGGGGTGCTCAAGATTTACTACGCGCCATTCACCGACAGCAGCGGCGACTGGCATCCTGCGACATACCTGCTGGTCAGGACGGGCGGCGGCGCGTGGCTGATGCCCGGAGGGGAGAGAAAGTGAAAAGAGTCAACAGAAAAACATGCCTCATGCTGGGGCTTATGGCGCTCGTCATTGCGGAGAATTCCTTCGCGGGAACGGGCGGCGACGAGTTCTCGGACGTGTGGACAACCATCAAGGACTGGACGCAGGGCACGCTCGGGCGCGTGGTCGCGGGATCCATGATCCTGGTCGGCATCATCAGCGGAGTCGCGCGGCAGAGCCTCATGGCCTTCGCCATCGGCATCGGCGGAGGCATCGGCCTCTACAACGCGCCGACCATCATCGAGTCGGTGCTTACGGCGACGGTGCCTGAGGGCGGCAGCGCCATCCTCCCGGCCGTCGAGGCGCTCGCGGCCTCAGCGTCCTGATCCGGACGCTTTCCCTGCGGAGCGGGCTTTCGCCTGCCCGCCCTTTGCGGGAGGCTCGGGGGAACCCGAGGCCTCCCTTTTATTTTCCGGGGCTTTCCCCTTCGCGGAGGAGGAGAGATCAACGTCCCTGCAGAGGCGCGTGAGGTTCTCCCTAGCCGTGTCATTCCCCGCTATGACCGCATTGTCCCACCAGCGGCAGCCGAGCCGCCTGTTCACCGGGGTGCCGACGCCGTTCCAGTACATCCAGCCGAGGTTTGACGCCGCCTCCGGGTGGTTCCTCTTCGCCGCCTCGCTCATGAGGTCAAAGGCCTGGTCCTCGTCGCGGTCATAGTTCTGCCCGCGGATGCGCATGAGCGCGAGGTTGTAGAAGGCCTGGGCGCTGCCCTGACGTGCCGCGCTCTCGAGGAGCCTTGCCGCCATCGGATAGCTTTTACGGACGCCGAAGCCGTACTGGTAGAGCATGGCAAGGTTGTTCATCGCGTCGGCGCTCCCGAGCCCCACGGCCTTCTCGTAGAGCTCGCGGGCCTTCGAGTAGCTCTGCTCGACCCCGAGGCCGTAGGTGTAGAGGACGGCCAGATCGTTCATCGCCTCATCGTTCCCCTTCTCCGCGGCCTTCCGGAACTCCTCCGCGGCGAGCTGGTAGTTCTGGGGCACGGTGAGGCCGTCCCGGTAAATCTCGCCGAGGCGGAGGGAGGCCTCCGTGATGCCCCTCCGCTCGGCGGCGAGGAAGAGCTCCTCCGCGGTCATCTTCCCGTCCCCGGCAAGCCCCAGGAGCGTCATGCGGCCGAGGTGGAGGAAGGCCTCCCCTGAGCCCCGTGAGGAGGCCATGGTGAAGGCTTCCGCGGCCTCCTCCGCGTTCTCGGAAGGCGAGGTCTCCATCAGCATGGTGCCGTAGAGCGTGCAGCCGTCAGGGCTCTGCTGCTCACATGACGTTTCCGCGTATCCGAGGGCGAGATCCCCGGCGTCTTTCTCGTTTTCCCGCGGGCCCCGGTAGATGAGGGCGAGCTCCAGGGAGGCCGCGGCGCTTCCCTTCCTCGAGGCTTTCCTGAGGAGCCTGAGCGCCTGATCCTGATCTGCCTTCACCCCGCCGCCCGTGCGGAAGGCCATGCCAAGGAGGTAAAGGGAGCTGCTGTCATGCCTTTTCCGGAGACACTGGATCCTTTTGGCGCTTTCTGTCTCCGCGGCGCAGGGCTCCTCCTGGGTGCCCTCGGCGAGAGCCGTCGCGGCATCCCGGGGCTCCTCAGCGTACGCGGGCAGGGCGGCAAGGGCGGCAAGGAGCAGGGCGGCAGCAGCGCGGTTCAGGATCATCTCTTTGCTTTCCCCTCGTTCTTCGCGGGGGCCTGGAGGGAGCCTTCAGGAGGGCAGTATTTCCGGAGGGCCTCCAGAGCGAGGGGGTTCCCGTGCTCGAGCGCGTCCTCAAGGTAGCCGCAGCCGGTATCTGTGTCCTTTTCCGTGCCGGTGCCCGTGATATAGAGGAGCCCGAGATGGTACGTGGCCTCCCTGCGGTCGCTGTACGAGGCCCGGAGGTAGTTCGCGAAGGCCTTCTCCGGGTTCTTCCGGGTGACCTTCCCTTCCTCGTAGATCCTGCCGAGCGCGAGGAACGCATCCTCCGAGCCGAGCTTCCCGGCCCGCTCGAGCTTCCTGATGCCGCTCTCCGGATCCTTTTTAAGGACCTTCCCCTCAATCCTCATCATTCCGATGGTATAGAGCGCCTCAGGATCGTTCTTCGCAGCGGCGCTCTCGAGGAGGCTCACGGCCTTCCCGGTGTCCTTCTGCACGCCGCGCCCCTCAAGGTACATGCGGGCGAGCTCTGTGTATGCCTCTCCCTTTCCCTGCGCTGCGGCTGACTCCAGGAGCTTCCTCGCGCGCTCATAGTCTGCGCCTGTCTTCGCAGTGCCGGAAAGGTACTGTCCGAGCGTGAGCTGAGCGCCGCTGTCCCCGTCCTTCGCGAGCGACTCAAGGAGATCAAGCGAGCTTTCAAGCTGCGCGTTCACCCGGTGAGGCACCGGGAGCTCCGTGTCAGCAGCGGACGGAAGCGCAAACGACGCTGCCGCGCATAGTGCGGCCGGCATCAGAAGTGCGGAAAGACGGATCATTTCTGAGCTCCCTCCCTGAGGTACCAGATGAGCCCGGCAAGGCTCTTTGCCTTCTCCGTCCCCGGCACTGTGTCGCCGGTGAACTCCGAGCCATCGCCCTCAAGGTGATAGGTATAGATATTTTTCCCTGACTCTATCATAACCTCATCCGCGGGTTCCATCTTCTGGTAGACGATGTCCTCGGACTTTTCCGTGTCGGTGAAGGGGTTGAGCTGGAAGCTGCAGAGGGGATACCTGCTGAGCTCAAGGTAGCCGAGGATCGGGCGTAGGGAGTCATGCGCAGTGTCGCGGTCAATCACGCCCTGCTCTATGCCTGCCCCTTTGATAATGAGCGGGACCCTCGTGACCGCGTCCTCGCCGTACTTCTCGAGCTCCTCATGCTCGATGGGGAGCATGATCCGGTGGTCTCCGGTGATTACCGCGATGCCGTTTCTGAAGAATCCCTCCTTCTCGAGCTCCTCTATGAAGTCCGCGATCTCGTCGTCAGTGTAGGCGAGGGTCTTCTCCGACGAGTACTCGTTGGAATCGTCCGGAACGAGGAACGGCGGGTGGTTGGTCGCGGTCATGACGAGCGTGAGGAAGGGCTTCCCGGTCTTCATGCGCTTTTTGATTCTCGCGAGGGCGTTCTCAAAGAGATCGTGATCGGGCACGCTGTCGAAGGTGAGGCGGCGGCTGTTCCGGTAGAAGGGATCCTGCCCGCTGCTCAGCTCATTGAAGCCCGCGTTGGCATAGAGCGTGTCGATGCCGGCGATGCTCTTCGAGGAGTACATCATGGTCGTGTAGTAGCCCTCGCGCCTGAAGTCCCTGATGACGGTGCTCTTAAGATATTCCTTGTCGGTGTAGCCGCGCGCCGAGTTGATGTAGGGGAGGCCGGTGAGGACCGTGAATGTGGCGACCGCGGTGTTGTAGCCGTTCGAGTGGTGGTTGGTGAAGGCAAGTGACTCCTCCGCGATCCTGTCGATCCTCGGGGTGCCGTCAGAGAGCCCGCCGAAAAATTTGCTCTGGTACGAGGAGAGTGACTCGGTGAGGATTATTATTACATTCCTATGGGCGCCTAGGCCCTTCTCCATGGTGAGCGAGGGCACCGGTCCCGGGGCTTTGGTGAAGGGCTTCAGGTAGTTCCGCTTCGCCCCGGCTCCCGAGACCTCGAGAATGTTCTTGAATTTTGCGTCGAAGATCGAGGAGTTGCCGCTGTCTATGATCCAGAGGAGCGGCATGGCAGCGATGAGGGCGGAGCCCGTGAGGAGGACTGTGTACCTGAATTTCCGGTAGTTTGTCTTTCCGGCGGCGTTCCCGCGCCTTACCGCGGTGATGACCGCAAGTGTGGTTATGACAGCGAAGAGGAGAGTCAGGATGCCGAATTCGCGCCTGAAGAAGTGGATGACGATGTCGGAGGAGTCAGCGAGTCCGTCCGTGAAGCTGAGGACCTCGGAGATGATGACCCGCGCATTTAGCTCGCGCATGACCACGAAGTCGGAGATGACGAGTCCTGAAAAGACGGCGAGGACTGCTATCAGGAGAAGCCGCAGGACCTTCTGCCGGAGGAGGTACACGCAGAGGAGGAGCAGCATCACGATAAGGTACACCGGATACTGGTGCACAGACATGTGCATAAAGCCGCCCGGCTGGTCAGCGATTTGCTGGTATGTGGAGGTGACGCGGAAGGCGAAGACCGCCTGCACTGCTGTCCAGAAGGAGATCGTGACGAGGGCCGAGTCCAGGATGAAGTCCCTCATCAGGCGCTTGTCAGGCGCGGTGCCCTCGGTGCCTCTCCGGCAGGCGAGGTAGGCAAGATAGCCCGAGAGGAGAAGCACAAAGGCGCCGTAGAGGAAGAGCTTGAGACCGTAGAGATGGCCGGAAAGCCCCTTCACGCCCTCGATGGTTGCCCGGCCGTGGCGGGCGGTGGTGTAGGTCTGAAGCTCGGTTTCAGTGCAGCTGTGCCGGTCCATGTCGGTCCAGACCATAGTGTCGCAGAGCGTGAGGAGAGGGACTCCGTCAAGCTTCAGGTCGGTCATCGAGAGGCGGGCGGTCGAGCCAGGCTCGAAGCGGAAGCGGCTTATATATGGTGCGTCGAGCGTAATGCTGACATGAACAGGGTCATTGCCGACGTCGTAGCGGCCCTTTGCCGATTTTGACCCGGAGAAGGCGTCGTTGTCGTGGAGAGTGTACCAGGCGGTTATGTCTGCGGTGGTCTCACGGTCAGCGGTCACGTCAGCGGAAAGCGTGTACGACGAGGCGAGTATATGAGGGGCGAGCGCGGCGGCCGGGATTAGTACCAGCGCGTAGATCTTGAGGGAGCGCAGCGAGAAGGCAAGGAGCACATAGCGGCGGAGCCTGAAGAAAAGCTGCCTCCTCGCGATAGCCTTGCAGGCGATGAAGAGGACCTGCGGGGTGATGACCGTGATGACAAAGAGGAGGAAGAGAACAGCCTTGGTTTGCTCTGTGAAGCGGCCTTTGTCGATGCTGAGGCCGCTGATGGTTACGGTGCTGCTGCCCTTGTCAGCGCGGATGATGCCGCCGGTGATTTTCTCGTCGCCCAGTGAGAGGAATTCGTTCCCGGAAAGCTCTTTGCCGTCGATCCGGAAATCGCGAAGCAGCGCGGACTGCTCGGACTTGACGGTGAGGGTGATGGTGTCAGCCTCGCGGACCGGGAGGGTGATTTCAATCGCTGTCGGGTCAGTGTCAAGGTTGATGAGGCGGGTGCTCCTGATGCCCTGCGCCTCAGCCCGGAAGGAGCAGGAGTTCAGGGAATCAGCTGAGCCGGTGAAGCTTATTTTTGTGGTGCTGCCGCCCGTCAGCATCAGGATGACAGCGATGACGAGAGCAGCAAAAACCTCGAGGAGGTAGAAGGGCAGCACAAGCTGGCGGAGGAGGTTGCCGGATGAGACCTCGGGATCCCTCTCAGGGGCTGCGGTTTCTGGGGTAACGGTTGAAGCGGTTGCGGTTTCTGTGGTGTTTCCCGCTTTCTTCCGGTCTTTCTTTTTCATTGGGCTGACGGGTGACTGGTGCATGACGAAAATTGGGCCAAATTATAGCACCTGCGGGTATGGGACTATGATGGTTTTCAGGCGGGCGTTCAATGTGACAGATCTGATGTTCCACGTGGAACAATTTCCTGTTCCATGATTTTTCTGCGGGGTGCAGGCGGCTTCAGACATCCGGCACAGTGAGCATGCAGGCACTCTATAATGATGAGGCTTTACTGTTTCTCACCGGGTGATATATGCAGGCAAAAAGGATCCTGATCGCTGATGACAACGACGATTTGCGCGCATCTGTCGGCGCTTTTCTGAAGCTTAAGGGCTATGAGTGCGAGACGGCCTGCGACGGCCGCATGGCCATAGCGCAGGCGAGGAGCGGAGCGGAGCGGAGCGGAGCATTCTCACTCATTGTCCTTGATGTCGGTTTCTCGGATATCGACGGCTTCGAGGTCTGCCGCACGCTGCGCGAGGACGGGATCAGCGTGCCGGTGCTGATGCTTACCGCGCGCGATGAGGTAGAGGACCGGGTGAGGGGCCTCGAGTCAGGGGCGGATGACTATCTCATCAAGCCCTTCTCCCTCCGCGAGCTCGCCGCGCGCATCGGGGCGATACTCAGAAGGAGCGGCGGGGAGGTAACGGAGACTCTCAGTGTCGGGCCGCTGACTCTGCATCTTGACCGCTGCACGGCAGAGCGCGATGGCAAGGAAATTCGCCTCACCCCGACGAGCTTCGCCATCCTCAAGGCCCTCATGAGCGCGAGCCCGGCGGTGGTCTCACGCGCAAGCCTCGAGCAGGCGGTCTGGGGCGACTGCCCGCCGGACTCGGATGCCCTGAGGACTGCGGTGTGGGCTCTCAGAAACTCCGTAGACCGGCCTTTCGCCGAGAAGCTCATCCATACCGCGCCGGGGTTCGGCTGGTCTTTAAGCCCGGAGAAGGAGCAGGATCATAACTGAGCGCTTTTCGCTTTTTAAGAGGGTGACAGCTGTTTTCCGGCGCATGGGACTCCGGGCCCGCATCATGTGGGCAATGGGTACGGTCTCGGCTGTCATACTTTCGGCCTGCTTTGCCGGGCTTGTTTCGGGCATCCCCTTTGTCGAGCGGAGCCTCCTTTCTGACGGTCTGTACTATGAGCTGCAGGGCTACATGCACTCGTGGTATGGCATAAAGCCGGTGCTCATCAACCCCGATCAACAGTTTTACACTGACGATGAGAAATTTCTGGCAGAAGGTGCCAGAGGGATACCTGAGCGCTACCTCGACTCACCGGAGGGCTTCTCGGAGCATGAGGGGAAAAATCACGCGTACTTTGTGTACAAAATTTTAAAAGGCGGGCGGACCTATATCATCGCGAGCGAGCAGAGCGCTTTCGAGGATACCGAGCGGGAAATCATCAGAACCGCGGCCGGGACGGCAGTGCTGCTTCTGATGCTGACTCTGGGAGTTGCCTGGTGGCTCTCCGGAGCAGTGCTCTCTCCGGTAAGAAGGCTTGCCGAGTCGGTGAGAAGGAGCTCATCGGCAGGGCACTATGAACCGCTGGAGATCATCGAGTCAAAGGACGAGATCGGCTACCTTTCCGCCGTCTGTGACCGGTCCATAAGGCATATCTATGAGCTCCTGCAGCGCGAGCGGTTCTTCTCGTCTGACCTCAGCCACGAGCTCCGCACCCACCTCACTGTCATCAGCACCACCGCGGAGCTCATCGAGGCCGCGGCTGAAAATGATGAGGAGGCAAAGGCGGCGAGGAGAATCCTCTCTGCCTGCTCAGCGGAGACCAGGCTTCTCCGGGTGCTCCTCGCGCTTGCCCGCGGCAACGGCATAAAGTCCGCGGACGATGAGAAGATCACTGTCGCGGAGGCCGCCTCTAGGATCTGCGCAGAGCAGGCTGAGGCCGCGGCGTCACGGGGTCTGGAGCTCCGGACTGTGACAGAGGGGGAGCCGTGCGCAGAGAAAGAGAGCGCATGCCTCCTCGAGACGGTAATGTCGAACCTGACGCGGAACGCGGTGCGGTATACAAAGAAAGGAGGGATTACCATCGCTTTGCTCCCGGACGGCTTTGAGATCAGGGACAGCGGCGAGGGTATTCCGCAGGAGGATCTCGGGAAAATTTTGGCTCAGTCACATTTTCTGTGT
>DEHC01000078.1:0-4307 GCA_002351705.1 Gammaproteobacteria bacterium UBA2810
ACACAGAAAATGTGACTGAGCCGTAAAAATTCCAGCATATTGCAGCATGGAGTGGCAGGCGAAAGCCTTATGCGGAGAAGTTATGATTCCGTATGAGGAGAGCATAGGAATGTCAGAAGAGACTCTCGTGGCGACATACCACGTGTCATGGGCATTCGCTGAATACCGCTGCAGGATGGGCAACAAGACACTGTCAACACCACTGGATGGAGATGCTGAGTAGCGCTGGTACGAAATAACAAACCGAACTGGAAATCCAAGCGAAGGGAAATGCTGCTTGAATACTGACCCGAGACCGGTGGAATAGTAGCATTTCCTCAGTTTGAAGTCAACAGGCATTGTGAGATTTGCATCTCACAAAATGTCCGTTAGGTTTTTGTCCGATAGACTGAGGTAAATCAATGACAAGCATACAGATGCGGGCCAACCCGCTTTTTACCAGGAACGGATTCGCGACAGCTGGCGACTGGCAGATTCCGCTTGTGGAACGCCAGAATATAGACCTGAGCAGTGTAGAGCTTATCGCTTACTCTGATACAAGGAGCAATGACCGCCAGGCAAACAGAAAGAAAGGCGTTCATTTTTTCATCGATGATTACAGGTTTGAAGGAATCTACCGAAACCCAGAGCAATCTCTGGGGAAACTGTCCCAGTACCGTTTCCTGTTAACCCCTGACTACTCAACCTACGCTGATATGAACTACTGGCGTCAGCTGGAGAGCGTTGCACACAGCAGATGGGTCGGAGCATACTGGCAAAGCAATGGGCAGCTGGTTATTCCTACTATCAGCTGGAGCACACATGACAGTTATAAGTTTTGTTTTGACGGAGTGGAGACACATTCTGTTGTAGCAATCGGGATGATCGGCTGTAAAAGATCCAAGAAAGCGTTTCTGGATGGATATTTTGAAATGCTGAATCGACTTGAACCTGCGGCAATTATCTGTTTCGGCAGCCCATTTTCAGAGATGAAAGGAAACCTTATTGTGGTTGACTACCGTAAATCCAGACAGGGGGTGAGATGATGGGCGGCAGAGGCAGCAGTACCGGCGTTAGTGATCACGGCATACCATACGGCAGAGAGTACCATTCGCTTCTGACGGTTGGAAATATCAAATTTATCGTCCAATTGGATAATAGAGGGTTAAGTTCAAAAGCCAAAAAGGACAGTATCACAACTCCTATGGAGACTATGACCAAAAACCGAGTCTATGTGACACTGTCAGTGGAAGGAGACCCTAAGAGCATTTCATATTACGACAAGAATAACAAGAGAAAGAAACAGATAGATATAAACCAAAGTCACCATGGAATATCTCCGCATACACACCATGGCTATTATCATAACGAGTATGACAGTCCAAAGGGCTGCGCTCACTTAACTTCTAAAGAAAAGGCCATGGTTGACCGTGTTACAAAAATATGGGAGGAGAGAAAAAATGATGTATGGACCAGATGGAAAGCACTCACTATTTCAGCTGAACTGGGATGATTTTGTTTACTGGCAACAGTGGCTTGATTCGGAAAAAGATGATAATCCGCCGATGACCATTGACTTCGCTTTCTGGTACCGAGGAAAAAAGTACTACTGCACCGGAGAGGATTACGGATTTGTCATAGTCGACAAAGACTGGAACAGGATAGCTTACAACAAAAACTTCAGGAAGCTGCTCCTTGAGCCGGTTTTTGACGGGAAGTCATTCAAGGACAGCCTCGATCAAATTTTTATTGAGAATTGATATCCAGCTGCCATGACGCCTGCAGGGCATCTCAGGCAGGCGTTCCAGGAACATAGAGCGCTGTGCTGACCGGCCGTCACTTCCGGCCGCTCCCGGGGCTTTAAAAACCAAAGGCGGGCATCATTTCTGACGTCCGCCTCTGAATACCACCGGCACCGCGCATCTTGCGCTGAATCCCGTCCCTGGGAAAATAAGGCCGCGTCCGTGCTGCCCCGCCAAATCCATGGCTAAAATGTCGGTAGGTATATGTTACCGCCTGATTCATTCAATACAACAGGCTGAAAATTTTCCAAATCCTCAAAAAGAGCGGTTTCTGCTTAAAAAACTCCTGAAGATCAATGCACTGCAGAAAGTCTTACATGCCGTTCCCACAGCATAATCTCAGATCGTCCTATGGATGCATGGCAGATTTCCTACACAATCTGACAGAAATTTCCTACATAAAGCTATGACGCGCAGCAGCGAAAGACGCTGAAAAGGAGAAAAAGATGATGCGCTCACCAGCCTGGCACGCATTAATCCAGAAAGACCGGGATGTTTCAGGTACTGGCAGCAGCAGGATGATTTCCCAGAAATGAAGGACACCAATGACAGTGGACATTGCCTCCCGGCGGAATATCAGGAAATACTGCTGCGCCGGAGACTGCGTATTTGTCACAGCCGCATGAGCTGAAAAATTCAAAATCCAAATACTCGGTCGGAATCGGTCCAAATACTCGGTTGAAATCGCGCCAAATACTCGGTCGAAACCGGTCCAAATACTCGGTTGAAATCGGTCCAAATACTCGGTTAAAATCAAGCCAAATACTCGGATCATTTAAAGCCGGTACGGCTGGGCATAATATGAATCAATACTACAAAAGGGTTTCTGACAAAGTCCTGCAGGAACACCTTGAATCAAAAGGAGCAGTACTCATTGAAGGAACCAAATGGTGCGGGAAGACCACTTCCGCAAAGCGCATAGCCAAAAGCGTCATAGAAATGGACAGTCCTGACATGACGGATCAGTACCAGCAGATGGCCAGGATAAAGCCATCGAATCTTCTTGATGGAGAAGTTCCGCACCTGATCGATGAGTGGCAGATTGCAGCCAACCTTTGGAACGCAGTAAGGCATGAGGTTGACAGACGAGGAAAGTTCGGACAGTTTATCCTGACCGGCTCATCAGTTCCTGCGAAACTGGATGCAAGCGCGCATACAGGCACTGGCCGCATCGTCCGTATGAAAATGAGACCGATGTCATTGTTCGAGTCCGGGGATTCAAACGGGCAGGTTTCACTGGCAGATATGTTCAGCGGGAAGGACATTTCTGCTGCAGACAGTCACACCATTGACGCCATTGCATATCTCATATGCAGGGGCGGATGGCCTGCTGCACTCAACCACCCTGAAAAAATCGCACTGACACAGGCATACGATTTTTATGACGCTGTTATAAGCGATGACATATCCAGAGCAGACGGCGTGAAAAGAAACACTGACAGAACAATACGCATTATGAAATCCTACGCACGGAACATCGCAACACAAGCCTCTCTAGAAACAATAAGAGCAGACGTGGTCAGCAATGATCTGGAGACCTTTGATAAGGAATCACTGTACAGCTACCTCAATGCCCTGAAAATGATACATGTCATAGAAGATTCTCCGGCATGGAATCCGAACCTCCGGTCAAAGACGGCCATCAGGAGTTCTGATACGAGGTATTTTGTTGATCCGTCAGTTGCCGCTGCAGCGCTTGGCATCGGGCCGGCAGATCTGATCAATGATCTGGAACTCATGGGACTGATGTTTGAGAATCTGTGTGTCAGGGATCTCAGGGTTTATGCAGATGCCATCGGAGGGAATGTTTATCATTACAGGGACAAGACCGGCCTCGAATGCGATGCCGTCGTGCATCTGAGAAATGGAAGCTATGGCCTGATTGAGATAAAGCTCGGCGGTGACCAGCTGATAAGCCAGGGGGCAGAAAACCTGCTCAGGCTGGCAGACAGGATAGACACCGGAAAGATGAAAAAGCCTGCGTTCCTTATGGTTCTCTGCGGCGTGGCACCATTTGCATACAAACGCAGTGACGGTGTCTGCGTCGTTCCGGTTTCGTGTCTCAGGGACTGAGGCTCAGGTCAGGAGGATACAGTTCAGCCCGTATTGTTCCTGGCTGTACAGACCTTTCTGTAAAAACAGCTATTTTGTAAAATACAGCTGAATCAGCAATTCACATCAATTGAAATAATTTCAAAAGCCTTTCACACCAGTACGATATGCCGGTTGCGGACCGGATGGTTTTGGGATCTGAGCCCCGGGCAATGAGGATAAACTGCGATGTACACGATCAGACTGGCAAATGAGTTTATTCACGGCCCGATATGGGTATACGATGAGAACGGATGGATAAGAGGCAATTTCCCGCTTGTGACGGATGATGCGGAACTGAAAATGCTGAACAGGGAAGCAGCAGAGCTGCATGACTCCTTCTATTCTGATGACTGCCGCGAATATGATGAGGCCGGCTATAAAGCCGCCTATCCCAGAATGAAGCAAATAATCAGGAAAATCATTAAAAGGCTG
>DEHC01000078.1:4404-15489 GCA_002351705.1 Gammaproteobacteria bacterium UBA2810
AAAATCAGAAGGCGGGCACCATCTCTGATGTCCGCCTCTGAAAACCACCGGCACCGCGCATCTTGCGCTTTATCCCGTCCCTGGGAAACTAAGGCCGCATCCGTGCTGCCCCGCCACATCCATGGCTGAAATGTCGGTAGGTATATATTACAGCCTGATTCAGTCAATGCAACCCGCGGAAAATCTTCCGGCTGCTCAGAAATTGCAGACTGCGCTAAAAAAGTGCCGTGAAATCAACGCACTGCAGAAAGTCTTACATGCCGTTCCCACAGCATAATCTCAAATCTGCCTATGAAAATATGGCAGATTTCCTACAAAGTCATACAGAAATATCCTACAAACCGTCCTTTACAGGGGAGGAAGAGCGGCCCTGAAGAGGGTCAGGAGCAGCGCGAACCAGAGGAGCGAGAGCCCCCAGGCCGCGGAGTGCACTCCGATACCTGCTCCTGCAGAAGGCTGTGAGGAGTAAGCGCGGATCATGCCGTGGAAGGCGCGCTTCACCGGCCAGAGCACGAGGACAGGAATGAAGAATGACGGAATGATGAGGCCAATCGATATGGCGATGTACTTTGAGTGATCGAGGTTAAGCCCGCCGCCCTCCTTTTTGAGCCGGTACGCGAGCACTCTGCAGACGATTGCCGGGATCAGGGTGAATGGAACGACCCGGTACATGGCGCTTATCATCGTCCCGATCTTCTCCGCAGCCTCCTTTGCCTCGGACGGCAGTGATGCCTGGGTCAGAAGGAGCACCGTGAAAAGCGGGATGCATACAGGGACAACAAGCAGGCAGACGTAGGCGCAGAACGCAATGCTCTTCTGGAATTCCCCTTTGAGCTCAGCGATTTCAGGCATTTGGCACCACCATACAAAATTTGAACAGGATCACATTCCGGAATTCAGGGCAAAAAAACGGGTGCCAGAGCGGAACAAGACCCGGATACCCGGGGCCTCACAGCGCTGTGACACCCGTTCAAAGAAACTCACCGGCAGGCTGTATCTTACGCCTTTTTCCCGTCACTGGGAACTGAATGCCGCATCCTTGCAGCAGCGCCATCATGGCAGAGCCGGCATCGTAATTCTACGCACCGGCAATTGAAACGCAACAGCGGGAAAACGAACCTGTGACGATCTGCTGATTTTCACCTGCAAAAGCGCACCATTTTATGAAACCGTTCCGGACGTCACGCTTTGATTTCCAGTTTCATGATCAGAAGGAACCGTCACTGGGATATGAGGTTTCCTGCTTAAATCCGGCTGTCAGCTGAATTCTTACAGGCAAAAAAATGGCGGAGCGCAGGACCCCGCCGAAGAGGGAGTGAAATCATTGCCCGGGCTTTCTCATCCCGGTCCCCGGGCGCATGCCGAAGCCTCCGGCGCCCATCATGGTGAGAGGCTGCACCTTGTTCCTCTGCGTCTCCATCCGCCTGAAGTTGAAGCAGTACACCTCATCAAAATTCTGCCTGTCCTGGCTTATCTGTATGCCGGTTATGAGCTCATAGAACCTTACGCGGCGGCGCTTCCGGAGCATCGACATCTTCTGCTGCACGTCCTTCCCGACCTTGAACCAGCCGTCAGTGCAGCAGATGAGATCCGCCTTGATGAACTCCGGATCATTCTCGAGTATCCTCACCGCCGCGAGGAGCCCGCTGTCTATGTCGGTGCCCCCGCGGAACGACTTTCCGAGGAAGGCGGCGAGATCCTGCGTCCTGGAGCCCTTCTTCATCCGGTACTCGGAGATGACGCTCGAGAACTTGATGATGTGGCAGGCCCTGTTCTCCTGCCGGCAGCGGAGGGCCATGGTCATGGCGCAGGCCTTCGCTACATCCTCCGGGAATCCCCTCATCGAGGAGCTGGTGTCAACGAGCACGATGACAGGCCCCCTCATGTCGCCCCGCGAGAGCCTCTCGCCGAGGCGCTGGGAGCTTGATGACTCAAAGGTCCTGCAGGTCCCGTCAAAGTCAAACGACATCAGCCTTCCCTCAAGCCAGCTCTGCTCGAAGAGGATCTCGGTCTCCGGAATGGAGAGCCTCGCGAGCTCCACAGGGAGCGCACGCTGTATGCTGCCGCCGAGCGTGATCCCGCCGAGGCGGTCCCTGCGGTCCTCTGCGGTGCGCCCCGAGTATGATCGCGATGGATCCCCGTCTGCTAACTCCCGTGAGTTGCGGTCGTCAAAGCCGACCTGCCGCCCGAGCTTCCTGAATATCTGCCCTACCTCCCTGTTCTCTGAGACAACCCTCAGATAGGCGAGGAACACGTTGCTCTCGGCGGGCGGCTCAGCGTCCTTCCCGCGGAGCCTGAACCCGGGCGCCTCGAACTTCCTGAGCGCGTACTCGACCTGCGCGCCCTGATCCGTGCAGGCAAAGAGCCTCGGGCTGAGCCCCAGGCAGCGTGCCGTCGCGACATCCTTCCGGAGCCGCTCCGCCCTCGCCTCGACCTCGCTCCTGAAATACTCGCTGAACTTCCTTTCCTTCTCGGTCTCCCGGGAGAGCAGCGTCTCATGGAGGGCCGACTTCACCTGCTCCGCGGTGCCGGAGGCGACGGCCGCCGCTGCCTCGGCGGATATCTCCGAGTTGCGGAGGCGCGATCTCGCGCGGGCAAGGCTCTTCATGATGCTCCGCTCCCTGGGCGAGGACGATCCGCTCTCGGCCTCGCGGAGCCTCTCCTGCAGCGCGTCGCGCTCCTTCTCCTGAGCCTCCTTCAGATCCTGAAGGCGCTTTCCGATCTCGGACTCCATCTCGGAGAGCTCCCGTCCCGAGAGGATCACCCGCCTCCCTGCAGGGGCGTCACCGTCAGATCCCGCTGGCTCTTCCCCGCCCTGCGGTTCATTGCCGACCGCAGCCTGGGCATCATCCGGTGATGCCTGCTGCTTGGCAGCCGGGCCCGCCTTTGCAGGAGGTGTTTCTGCCACGGCAAGGAGCTCCCTCATCGCGCTCCGGACAGAGCTCTCCTTTTTCTCACCGTTCTTTCCGGAATCAGGTGCCTCATCGCCGGCATCAGCTGGAGACTGAGACGCGTCACGGGGCCCTGCGGGCCCGCCGAAGGAGAGATGCCTTCTCCCTCCGCGGCCCTCCTCAGAAGTTTCGGGCGCTTTCTGCTCCGCGCCGCCCTTCCCCGGGCTTTCCTTTCCGCCGTCGGAGGAACCGCCTCCTGCGTGAGGCCCCTCTCCGCTCCCCTCCTCAGGCGGCACGGCGCGCTTCCTTTCCTCTCTCTTGCCGCCGCGGAGATTCGCGAGCTCGTCCTCAAGGGACCTCACATCCCTCTCCGCCCTCTTCCTCGCCTTCTCGGCCTCCCGGAGGTGCTCGAGATCCTTCACGAGGCGCTCGAAGACGCTCGTCCCGCCGATGCAGCGCCCGGCAAGATCCCGCACCTCATCGGGAGTCTGAAGCCCGGGGACCGAGCGGAGCTCGGAGAGCGTGACGTTCCCCTTCTCGATCTTCTTCCTGAGCCCCGCGGCAAGCTCTGCCGCAAAGGAGCTTAGGGGTCCCTTCACGAGGTTCGAGGTCTCGAGATCAGGCGATGCCCTTTCTTTGAGGACATCGGCCGTGATGCCGGAGAAATCAGTTATTGCTCCCGCCATCCGCATTCTCCGGGTTCGGGGCAAGCACCATCGCGTCTACTGTCGCCGTAAGCTTCTGTATGCTGCGGCAGACGGAGATGAGCTCGCTGCTCTTCTCCTCATATGCCCTGAGAAGCGCCGCGCGGTCGTCATCGCTGAGGAAGAGATCATCCTTCAGATCCTGCTCGGACTTCTCGGCCTTCCGTGCCATGGACTCAATCTCGGCGAAGAAGCCGGCGCCCTCCGCTGCCATGCCGCGGTACCTCGCGGCAGCCGAGGTGAACTGGCTGAGCCTCGCGCCGAGGCCCGAGAGCGCGGAGGTACCGATTTTGCGCCCTCCTGCGTCAATGAAGCTGAGGACGTCGGATCCGGTCACAGTCGCGCCCACATTGAGGTTCCGGTCGATGACCTTGTCAGGAAAGCCGCTTTCAGTAAGTGATATGACAGTCCTGCCCCAGCACTTCGGCGCGCAGTTGACCGAGACGAGGATGATGCCGCGCTCGGGGATAATCTGCTCGATGATGGCATGGATCTGATCGCCCCCTGCGCCGAGGCCCACGCTCAGGATGCTGTGGAGCAGGCTCCCTGCCTTCCCGAGCGGGCTGCCGCCGTTCTCGCCCTTCTTTCCTGAGGGCATCGCGTCCTCGGGTAGCGAGCCGTCGGAGATGAAGCATGGGAGATCGCCGATGAAGAGCTGCTTTCCAGCAGGGGAGTCATAGCAGTCAAGGCTTACGGCGCTCCCCTCCTGAAGTGACATGCGCTTGAGCTCCTCAGCGAAGTACTTCATGTAGGTCGACTTCTCGAAGAGCACGAACTTCCCGGTATCGGGGAGGAAGCGCTCGATTACCTCGACGTCGCAGATCTGCCCGACGGGCATCTCGGGAAGCTCGCCTAAGGCAAGGGCCGAGGTGTGGCCGAAGCCGGTGCCCTGCAGGAGCCTGATGACCGGCGGCACGCCGGCCTTCTTGAGGAAGCCGCCCCAGGTGTCAAGGAGGTCTGCCGTTATGGGATCCCTGCTCTCGGGGCTCAGCTCCGCGGGCTTTATCACGGGTGAGGTGAACACGCGGAGGAGCAGGCTGCAGCTGTGCGCCGCGTTCAGGAGCTCCTTCGAGAAGACGCCCTGGAAGTCGATGGCGCACCTTACGGTGTCGGCGTTGACCCAGCTCTTCCCCTCCTTCGCCTCGGCGCCCGGCATGCGGATATAGGTATTGAGCCTTGCGTGGATCGGGAGCTGGTAGCCGTTCCCGCGGTAGACCGACATCGCGACCGAGAGAGGCAGGTCGCCGTAGTCGGCGAGGCGGACAAAGGGGTCCGGACCCTGTATGACATACTCGTACTTCGAGAGGGAGAGCGCTCCCTGGGGCTCGCCCGGGCACTCGCCGCCCTCGACGATATGGGCGCGGGCAAGTATCGTGACGAACGCGCCGCTCTTGATGTGGAACTCGTCAGAGGCGACGTTCTGCTCGACGCCCTCGGCGTAGAACGAGCCGTCCGGCGCGCGGATCTCCTCGGCGGGCCCGAAGAGGCGCTCGGCGCTGCTGAACGCGGCCGGATCGAGCATCACGGCGCAGCGGCCGTCAGGGAGGAAGCGGCAGCGCATGCCGAACCTCTCGATGCCGTCAGCGGCCTTCCGGAGGAAGCTCCCGGCATTGTTAAGCTCCGCCGCCTTCTTCTTAAGCTCCTCGGTAATCCCTCCGCTGCCGCTCTCACCGACGGCCCTGAGGGCCTCGGAAAGCACCAGCTTCTTAACAAGATCCCGCTCGCCCGGGATGCTCCAGAGGACGTTCGAGAGGACCAGGAGGTCCTTGGGCTCCGTCTCCTCCGCGCCGTTGAGGAACGCGGCGGCCTTTACGAGCGAGACCGCCCTCAGCCAGCGCCGGTCGGAGACGTATGAGTAGAGGTACTGCTCCGGATCCGCCTCCGCATCCTCAGAGCCGTCAAAGGGAGACGCGCTCTCCATGCCGGCGGCGGCCTCCTCCTCGGGGAGCGGACGCCTGCTCTTCGTGATGGCGGAGCGGATGTTCCAGACGGCCTCGGCGCAGCTGTCGCTTACCCTCACCTCCTTCTCGCGGGCAAGCCAGCTGCGGTACTCCTCGGGGGAGAGCGGGACATCATCGCCGCGGACGAGATCGAGAGGGCTCTCGCGGCTGCTGCCTTTGAGGAATGAGAGGAACACGTCATGCTCCTCTATAGGGCTCACCACCAGGCGCACGATGAAGCGGTCATAGAGCGCGGTAAGGCCGTCCTCGGGCCTCGGGAGCTCGTTCGACGCCGAGATAAGGGAGAGGAGCGGGGCCTTTATGACCTTCGTCCCGTTGGTGAAGGAGTGCTCGTTCACGAGGGTGAGGAGGGTGTTGAGGACTGCGGGAGATGACTTCCAGATCTCATCGAGGAAGGCGATCTCCGCGTCCGCGAGGTAGCCGTCGGTCTTCCGCACATAGCGGTCCTCCTTCAGCTCCTTCAGGGACACCGGCCCGAAGAGCTCCTCCGGAGTGCAGAAGCGGTGCATGAGGTGCTCGAAGAACCTCGCGCCGGTGAACATGCCGGTCATCCTGCGTGAGAGCATGCTCTTCCCGGTGCCGGGAGGCCCGAAGAGGAAGACGTTCTCGCCCGCGAGCACCCCGAGGACCAGCGCCTTCACCGTGTCGGAGCGGCCGTAGACGCCGCGGCTCACGAGGCGGATGAGCGCCCTCACGCGCTCCCGCACGGAGGCGGATGGGGCGCTCTCCTGCTTCTGCTCCCTGCTTCCGGTTATGCCGAGCGCGCGGAGGCGCGACTTCACCGAGACCACGCCCGGCCTTGCGCCGCCGTTTGCCGGGGCTTTCGCCTCAGGCGCTGCGGAAGGCTTTGGAGCTTCTGCGGGGGCTCCGGACGCGTCCGGAGCCGGATGCGGCTCTTCCGCGGACTTTGCAGGAGAGGCGGCAGCGGCACTTACGCCTGACGGCGCGGGAGCGGCTGCCGGCTTGGCAGCATCTGCGGCCGCAGGAGCCTCCGCAGGCTTCTGCGCGTCAGCAGGCTTCTCTGCCTCAGCAGCCGCCGGCGTCTCCAGGGGCTTTGAGGGCTCTGCCGGCTTCGGCGCTTCAGCGGGCTTTGCGGCTTCAGCAGAGTTTGCCGAAGAAGAGTGCTTCTCCTCTGAGGAGGACTTCCCGCGGCGCCTTTCAGCTCCGGCGGGCCTTGCAGCCTGAGCGGCCTTCTGGGGGACAGCCGCGCTCCCCTCCTTTCCTTCCGTCCCGGCCTGAGCAGGGGCACTCTTCTTCTTAGTCAATGGATCAGCCCTCGATAATCTTCACATAGACCATTCTGTCCTCGCGCGGACCGTCGTACTCAAGGAAGAATATTCCCTGGTACTTTCCGAGGAGGAGCTTGCCGTCCTCGATGATGATCACCTCGGAGAAGTCCATCAGCGATGACTTGATGTGCGCCGCGGAGTTGCCCTCCTGGTGGCGGTAGCCGTCCTCCCAGGGGACAAGCTTGTCCATGCTCTTCATGATGTCGGTGCGGACATTGGGATCCGCGTTCTCGTTGATGGTCACGCAGGAGGTGCTGTACGGGCTGAAGACGACGCAGATGCCGCTCTTCACCCCGCTCTTCTCCACAATGTGCTCCACCTCCCTCGTGATGAGGAGCATCTGGGTATGGTTCCTGGTCGGAATTGCAATCTTGTACAGTGTGTCTGACATTTTCTACATCCTTCGTCCGGAAGCCGCGGCGCGGCCTCATTCAATCTCCGGGGGCATCCCTGCCCTCCCCTCGCTCCCTGATGAGATCAGAGAGAGACAAACCTTTTCTCCGCGTCGCCCATGCGCTCAAGCACGTCGCGGATCCCCTCCGCGGCGGCGTCAATCGTCTCAAGCCTTGAGCTGAGGAGCTTCCTGAGCTTCGCCTCATCCGGGCGGCGGAGGAAGAGATCGCGGTCAAGCGCGGCGAGCTCCTGCCTCAGATCCTCCTCAAAGCCGCCCGCGTCGGGGCGCACGGTCTTCTGCAGTATGCGGATCTCGGAGAGGACCTTCGGGAGCCTCTCCGCGAACTCCCGCGCCTCATCGGTGCTGAGGTAATGGGCCATCATGCCGAGGAGCGACTTCCCGCCGGTCGGCTCGAGCGAGGCGCTGTAAACCGGGAGCTCCTCCCCCTCAAGGCCCTGCCTCACCGCCGCGCGGAGCTCGAACCAGCTGTCCGCGTCAGGCTCGGCGCAGTAGACCGTGCCTTTTCTCACCCGGAGGCGGAGCCCGTTCTCCGGCATGAGGGCGCGCCCGATGAGATCGGTGTACTCCTCAAGCCTGTCTATGGTTTTCTTCGTCTCCTCGAGAGCGGTGTCGATGTCGCCGATTACGGAGCCCGCGGCGCGGTCGACGAGGTCATCTGCGAACGGCACCTCCTCCGGCATCCGCCAGAGCGAGTTCTTGAGGAGCATCAGGTCGGAAAGGCCCGCGGTGTCCCGCCCGCTGAAATACGCCCCGGCCTGGGCAAGGCGCGCGAGGCGGCGCCATCTCTCGTCAGGCACGGCCCCGGGGCCGCTTCCCGATGTGACGGTATTGAGCTCGTTCCTCATCATGGAGAGCGCGGCGCGGAGGAACCTCGAGAGCTTTATGTCATGGATGCCGGCGCGCCAGCCGTCCATCTCAGAGCTGCTGATTTTTGTCTCAAGCGCTGAGAGGTTCCTGACATCCGAGGACTCGACGCCGAAGAGGAAGTTGTCGCCGGTCATCCCCGAGGAGGCGTCAACCCTGAGGGAGAACGCGGACTCGAAGAGCGGCGGGAGAGAGGGGCTCCCCTTCGGGGATCTCGAGGCGGCCGCGAGCGTCGTGATCCTGACGCCCCCGGACTCCCGGGGATCGCGCTGCAGGAGAATGTTGAGGAGGCGCTCCTTCACCTCCTCGGAGGCGCCGTCAAAGTTCGAGAGGAAGGCCGCCGTCGCGGTGCCGAAGCCGTCAGCGTAAACCCGGTGGACAGTGCTCCCCGGGGTGAGGACCTCGGTCATGAACGAGGAGTCCACGAACATCCCGGCGGCGCGCCTTACAAGCTCCAGGTACTCGGTGCTGTTGATGCCCGCGAAGAGGATGTTCTCCCCGGAGAGGAACGCAAGGAGCACCAGGGGCGCGGCGTACTGTCCGCTCGGCCCCTCGCCCTCGTTCAGGAACTCAAGGAGCGATGCGGCTCTTTCCCTGAGCGCTGCTCTCTCACTCTCGGTCATGGCTCCTCCTCAGATACGGATCCCGGGCAGGCGGCGCAGCGCTCCGGTGATGAATTCCGGCGGGCGCAGAACCGCATGTCCGTTCAATCTTAATATTTTCGGGGCTTATCCAAAGTGGCTCAATTCACATTTCACATATAAAGAGCGATCAGGATCCGGGAAAGGAATCACGCGTCACACCGGGGCGCGGAAGAGGGCTCAGCCCCTGCAGAAGGAGATGAGATCAGGGAGCGCTCCGGATGTCAGGGGAACCGCGCCGAAGTCACGGAAAAGCTCCCCGTTGCCGGCGGACACCGGTCGGTTCCGGAGCGCCTCCGTGCGGAACCGCACCGAATACAGCCTCACGCCCGCGGCGGCGCAGCGCCTCGCCGCGTGGAAGGGCTCGCCGCCCGACGGGGTCTCGGTGATGACAAGGGCCCTGGGGAGCGTCCCGATGATCCGGTTCTCCGCCGTGAGCTGGAATGCCGCGAAGGAGGTCCCGGGGAGGTACTCGCTTATAAGGAGGCCTCCTGATTCAGCTATGCGATCCGCGAGATCATGCATGGCGCCCGGCGGGATGCCGGAGAGGCCGGAGCCGAGGACCGCGACGGCCCTGCCTCCCGCGTCCAGGGCTCCCCTCAGCGCCTCCTCAGGCGCGCCGCGGGAGAGCAGGGAGAGCACCGGGACTCCGGCGCGCCCCGCGGCGCGGCCGATGTAATAGGAGCTTGCCTTTCCCTCGGCTGAGGGGTAAGGGCAGCCGGTGATGCCGAGGCAGCTCCCCGAAAGAAGCGCGGGGTTTCCGCGGCAGAAGAGGACGTCAGGCGCGTCATGCTCAGGCGTGAGCTCCTTCCCGCTTTTCGAGAAGCGCTGCTTCTCCATCGGCCTGAGCTTTCCGGGGTACGCGTCAGAGAAGATATTGCAGCAGAAGCCGCCCACTGCCTCAAAGGACTCCACTATGCTCTCTGCCTGCACGAAGGCAAGCTCGATGACCCGGAGGGCCTCGGCGGGCTTCTTCCAGTCAACGGGCACGCGCCCTGTGTCAGGGAAGGCGCCGCCCCGGAGGATTCTCTCCGTCACCTCATGTCTTGAGGGTGTCTGGAAACTGATGGAGCCCTCCGCCTCGAGGGCGATGACCGCCTCAAGCACGTCGCGGGGAGACGGCTGATCTCCCGTGACGCGCGAGAGGATCATCCTCGCGGTGCTCTCCGCTGAGCGGTTCTTTCTGAGCGATCCAAGCCGCCCCGCGGCAATCACAAGGGAATCAGGAAGCATAGGCCCTCCGTTTTCCCTTATGCTAGGACAGCGGAGGATGCGGCGCGCGGATCTCCGTCACAAAGAGAAAAATCAGCCTTCCGCAGTCCTCAGGCCCCGCAGGCGGAGACCGCGGCGTTCATCCTGAGCTGAGAGCGCGCCGCCGGGCGCCTGAAGCACCCGCCCCTGAGGCTCACGGCGAGCGCCTTCATGAACTCCTTCTCGCTCCCGTACCTCTCAAGCGCCTCACGCCTGAGCTCGCGGTAGCAGAGGTCGGTCGTGAGGCAGTCGGAGAAGGCGCGGTGCTCGTGCTCGTTCACGATGGAGAAATGCGCCGCCATGTCGGCGAGGCGGTGGTGCTCCATCTCCGGGTGGAGGAACCTCGCGAAGCGGAGCACGTCGACGTAGTCGTTAGTGAGCTCACGCGTGAGCAGCGTGTTGCACTCGTGCCGGAGGAACCTGAAGTCAAAGGCGGTGTTGTAGCCCATGATGAGGTCATCCCCGAGGAACGCGGCGAACTCCTCCATGACTGAGGCTGCGGGAGGCGCCTTGCTCACCATCTCGTAGGTGATGCCGGTGAGCCCCGTTATGAAGCGGGAGACGGTCCGGCGGGTGAGTCCCTCAGGCCTCATGAGGCTCGAGAAGCGCCCGTCCTCCTCGCCGTTCCTGAACCTTATCGCGCCGATTTCAAGGACATGGTCATCGCCTGCCCGGAGGCCGGTGGTCTCGGTGTCAAGCATCACATAGTCATCCGGGAAGGCATCGGTGAGCCGGCCGGGGCGTTCAGCAAAAAGACTGAGCTCCATAATTCACTCCTTAAATTCATCGGGCGGATTATAGCGCCGGATGAAAGAGCCCCGGAAGCCGTTCACGACATTATGATACGTATAAGGAGATAAATTCTGCTAAAAAGAGCTTTCAGGCAGGAAGGATCTGGCTTAAAGCAAAAAAGCCGCCCGGGGCAGACCCGGACGGCTTGTTTTCCCTGTGATTCTCACCGGGGAGAGCGGGCTTACTTCGAGCCCTTCACTTCCTGGTTCAGGGTTACGGCAATCGCGTTTCCGTGGAGGACAATCGCGGAGTATCTCTCGCTCATGTCCCTCATGGC
>DEHC01000078.1:15535-21266 GCA_002351705.1 Gammaproteobacteria bacterium UBA2810
ATCATCTCGACGAGGCTGATCTGTGCCTTGTCGATGCAGGTGTTGATCTGCTGGGACTTCTTCACGATCTTGTCCGCAGAGCCGCTGTCAGGCTTCCTCGAGAACTTTTCGAGAAGCTTCTGCTGGTCCCTGAGCTCGTTGAAGATGAAGAGCAGCGACTTCTTCAGATCCCCGCCGAAGACCACGTGGCGGTTCGCGACGTGCTCCATGGCATGGCTGATGGCGCCCTGTACTTCCTTAGAGGCCCCGTACATGCCGTTGAATGCGACGTAGAAGTAGTGGGTGGTGTCGACGCTCGCCTCTGACTTCTCGTCAATGGCCATCGAGTAGTAGCCGTTCCTCTCGTTCATGAGGTAGTCGGTGATCCGGTACGCCTTGTTGCGGGCGCGCCTGATGGTGGTCTCCTCATCGGCGAAGAACCCGTCAAAGCCGCGCGAGAGAGCGTCGCAGCAGTCGTTGAAGGTCACGGGGATGCGCTTTGCGACTGCGGAGAGGATCTGCTCGTTGTTGCCGTGGAGCTCGGACACCATGTCGGCAACCGGTGATGCGGAGGTCTTCTTCGAGAAGTTGGAGCGCCAGATGAGGTAGATGGCCAGGATCAGGAGGAGTACGACTGCGACCCACTTGCCGATGAAGATGCAGAGCATCGTGCAGCAGGTGATGATGAAGGCGCAGGCCGCGGTGAGGAACCAGCCGGCAATTACGGTGATTACTCCGGAGATGCGGTATACCGCGCTCTCCCTGTCCCAGGCTCCGTCCGCGAACGACGAGCCCATGGCGACCATGAAGGTCACGTAGGTCGTGGAGAGCGGCAGCTTGAGGGAAGTCGCGGAGGAAATCAGAATTGCGGCGACAACCAGGTTGACTGAAGCGCGGACATAGTCGAATGCGGGAGGAACCTCGCCCTTGACGCGGGGAACCGGCTTGTACCTCTGTGCCATGAAGTCCTTCGCGGCTGCGGGGATAAGCCTGTCACAGAAGCGCGCGGTCGAGAGGCCCATGCGGGTGATGAGCCTGCCCGGCATGGTGGCGCCGAACTGCTCGCGGGTGCCGCCGGCGGAGCTCGAGAGGTTGATGGAGGTCTGGATGACCTTCCTCGCGCTTCTCGAGAACCAGAGGGTGATGACCATGATGAGTCCGGAGAGGACCAGGAAAATGGTCGGGGTAGCTGACTTTCCGGCAAGGCTCGACATCATGAGCTGATCGGCAGGCGTGCCGCTCGAGCTCCAGGTATTGTAGCCGTCAAGCGCCGCAAGTGGAACGCCGACGAAGTTCACCAGGTCGTTTCCGGCGAAGGCGAACGCCAGGGCGAAGGTGCCGCCGAGAATGATGAGCTTGAATACGTTGCGGCCGAGGAGGATGAGGACCTCGCTGATGACGGTGAAGATAACGAAGCAGGCCGCCAGGATCTCCGCGGTGTTGGCGTTGATGAAGTCGATGTACTCAGGCTTCATGAACGATGCGCCCTTGGCGCCCTTCATGACGAGGAAGTAGATGATGCCGGTCAGTGAGAGTCCGGAGTAGAGCGCGCCGAACATGCGGTAGGTATTCTTGAGCTGGAAGCTGAAGAGGATACGGAGCACGAACTGTATGATGGCGCCTGCAACGAAGGCCACGACAACCGAAATCAGGATTCCGGAGACGATGGTGAAGGTGCGGTCAGGCTTGATGTAGGAGACCATCTCGCCGATGCCTGCGCCCTGGCTCCAGAGCATCCAGCAGGCGGTGAACACCGCTGCCCCGAGGAGCTCGAAGATAATCGAGACCGTGGTCGAGGTCGGAAGGCCGAGGGAGTTGAAGATGTTGAGCATGATGACATCCGACACCATTACGGCGAAATAGATGAACACAATCTGCTCAAAGGAGAACTTCTCCGGATAGAACATTCCGCTTCTCGCTATCTCCATCATTCCTGAGGAGAAGGTGGCGCCGATGAGCACACCGGCAGCCGCCACGACCAGGATGTGGTTGAGCGGGGCGACCCTTGATCCGACAGCGGAGTTGAGGAAGTTCACCGCGTCGTTGCTGACGCCGACGAACAGATCCACGGCTGCCAGGATCATCAGAAAGACAATGATTGTCAAAAAGAGACCTGACGT
Source organism: Gammaproteobacteria bacterium UBA2810 (assembly GCA_002351705.1). Taxonomy (GTDB): domain Bacteria; phylum Pseudomonadota; class Gammaproteobacteria; order Enterobacterales; family Succinivibrionaceae; genus UBA2810. The sequence goes on from DEHC01000078.1 coordinate 17,635, forward strand.
AAACATATACCCTCAAACTGCTTGTAAACTCGCGCAGAGTTTATTGGGCGCGCGTGAGGCGTCATTGAAACAAATGTAAATGTTCTGTTAAAAAGATCACATTTCCGGAGCAGGTCATAAAACAGCCATGGGCAAGACGGGAAATATGACAGAGAACAGCACCAGTACCGGATGAATGTGCTGCGGCAAAAGCAGGAAAGCTGAGGGAGAAATGCCACGAGGAAGCTTTCTGCACGAGTACAGGATTCCGGTTTAATCAGAAGCGGGGATATGTTTTACGCCGGCAAGACGGACATCATCTGCAGGATGATCAGGGAGCATGCCCCGTGCTTCCTTGCGCGCCCGCATTTCTTCGGAAAGAGCCTCCTGGTGTCTGCACTTGAAAGCCTGTTCTCAAAAGATAGGGAGATGTTCAAAGGGCTCGCCATTGAGAAGCTTTGAACAGGGAGTGTATTGTATGCAAGGCGCTCCGCTTCAGCTTCGCAGGCATCAGCTGCAGCTATGCTCTCAGTGCCGAAACCGAAAATTGTGCTCTCAAGTGAGGTGTGACCGAACAACGTAAAAACAGTTCTGAAATTCAAAGCAGTTCAAAAACATTTCTGATGCTGTCATTGCTTTTACGGCATAGCTGACTACTGCCCGAAAGCATCTGAGAGTCTCAGAACCGTCAGCCTACAGCAGTCCACTCCTTGATAGTACGCTGCTCTGACGAGAAATTTATGCCGACCTTCACAACTTTTCTGCCATCGGCCTGCCAGGGTATGGCGTAGCCCTTGCTGTCAATCTGTTTCAGAGCTTCCTCAACACTCCCGTCGAGCTTCAGTTCCATGACGTAGATGGTACGTCCGGTCTTCACCAGAATGTCCATGAGCCCAAGTGCCACACGCACCTGCGACCATACATACCGGTTAAGGAATGAGAACATCACGTAAAGCATGGCAGTGAAATGCCCTTCGGCAACTGGGGCGTCTTTCAATGTACCTTCCTGATAAGGAATAGAGGCGAAAAAGCTCTGTGCGGCAGTTAGTGCCGCATCAATATTGTCCTCTGTAAGTGCCCGGCAGATCTGCCTGCAGGCATTAGTGGTCCCGTTGATGTCTGAAGAAACATAGAAGGGGATAAGCATTCTGGTAAACCCTACCTTAACTTCTTCGTTCGGGAACCCCAGTGTATAGGTCTCAAAAGATTGATCGTAGTCCTTGATGGTCAGATATCCGCTCTGATAGAGGAGCGGCAGTATGCTGTGCATGTTCTCTGTCGGCGCATCAAATTCAGCAGCGTCTGCCATGCTGCCGTCAACCGCTGTGATATCCGTGTGAAACTTCCTGATCTGGCTGATCAAAAAAACCGGTGTTCCTGTGTCAAACCAGTAGTTGTGCAGCTCGCGGGAGTCCATAGCGGAGAGAAGGCTGAAAGGGTTGTAAACCCCAGGTGACTTACTTGAGAAGTGATAGCCATCGTATTTTCTTTTTAGCGTTGCAATAACCTCAGCCTCAGTCATCCCGTTCCCTTCAGCAAGCCCAGCGATGCCGTCCCTGAAGCAGGACTCCAGCTCATCCTGTGTGATGCCGCAGATGGCACTGTATGCCGGCATCATTGAGATCTTAACCAGATTGTTGATCTGCGAAAATATGCTCAGCTGTGAGAACTTAGTGATGCCGGTGATGAAAACGAACCGGAGATACGGGTTGAGGTCCTTCAGCGGTGCGTAGAAACTCTGCAGTGCTGTACGCATGAGTTCCAGTTTCTCATTGTCATGGAGAACTGTAAGCATAGGTGAATCATATTCATCGATAAGTATTACAGACTTCTTTCCGGTCTTCCTGTAAAGCTCCAGCACATCAGCCTGCATGCGGGCACCTGGCGAACTCATCCGACTATTGTCAATGCCGCTGTTCTCCTCAATCCAGCCAAGCTGGAGGTTCAGCTGCGTGTACAGATCATCCACAGTGCCCATCTTGGCGGTTCCAAGGGAGAAATGGAGCACATGGTACTGTTCCCAGTCCTTCTCCAGCTTATCAATGGCCAGACCGCTGAACAGTTCTCTCTTCCCGCTGAAGTAAGCATGAAACGTGCTAGCCAGCAGACTCTTACCGAAACGGCGGGGACGGGAGAGAAAAACGTACCGGTATTTTCTGGCAAGGTCGTATACGTACTGTGTCTTGTCAACATAGAGAAAACCATCCTCTCGTACACTGGAGAAAGCCTGTATGCCTATCGGGTATATCACACTGTCAGTCATCTTCTGCCTCTGCCCAGTCTGTAAGACTATCAGCCTTACTATAAAGGTTTTTGATTGTAAACGTGAGAAATTTCATACTCCAGGAGCACCGCCGCCACCGGAATTCCCTGCCTGCGGCAATCGCAGTATGCCGTCAGGAGCTCTTCTGCGGCTATTCCAGCCCGTCATGCTCAGATGCCCGGCGAATCCACTTCATTGCCTCCGCCGGATCCTTCCCAACGCCCTGCCCCGAGAGGTACATGCCGCCGATGTTCCGCTCGGCGTCCGCGTTCCCGTCCTCTGCTGCCATAAGGAACATCTCCATCGCCTCAGCATAGTCCTGCCCTGCACCGAGGCCGTCACGGTACATCTCGCCGAGGCTGTTCTCCGCGCCGCTGTGACCGTTCTCTGCGGCCTCGCGCAACCACCTCAGGGCCTCCTCATAATCCTGCACGACGCCCAGTCCGTCGCGGTACATCGCGGCAAGCCTGTTCTGCGCATCGGCATTGCCCTGCTCCGCCGCCTTCCGGAGCCACTTCTCCGCCTCTGAGAAATTCTGCCCGACGCCATTGCCGTCAAGATACCTTTCGCCAATAACGCACTGCGCTGCCGCGTCACCGTGCTCCGCGGCCTTGAGAAACCACTCCGCAGCCTTCTCCTGATCTTCGGGCACTCCCCGCCCTTCCTCATAGTCAAGGGCAATGTTCCACTCCGCATACGCGCTCCCGAGACCGGCAGCCTTAAGGTACCATCTCATGGCCTCGCCGTAGCTTTTCCTGGTGCCCTCTCCGTTCTCGTACATCACGCCGAGCCTGACCATGGCGCCGGCGTGCCCCGCCTCTGCGGCCTTCCGGAGCCAGGAGAAAGCCTCTTCAGGATCGTAAGGACCGCCGTTCCCTTCAGCGAGAAGCACGCCAAGGTTGTACTCGGCATTGGGGTAATCAAGCTCAGCGGCCTTCCGGAGCCATCTGCGGGCCTCGAAGTAATCCTGCGCCACGCCGACACCGCCCATGTAAAGGTTTCCGATGTTGTTCATGGCAGCGACGCTCCCGTGCTCCGCCGCCCTCCTGAACCACATCATCGCCTCGCCATAGTCCTTTTCTACACCGACGCCCTTCGTGTACATGACGCCGATATTGGTCTCAGCCTCGGAGTGTTCCTGCTCAGCGGCCTTCAGATACCAGGAGTACGCCTCACGGTAATCCTGCGGAACGCCTTCCCCGCACTGGTACATTCTGCCGAGCCAGTACGCCGCTGCGGCATTGCCCTGTTCCGCAGCCATGCGGAACCATTTCAGAGCCTCGCCGTAATCCTGCGCGGCTCCGTCACCTCTGTAAAATATATTCCCGAGGGATGCCTGGGCCATGTCATAGCCCTGTTCCGCGGATTTCCTCAGCCACCTGATGCCCTC
>DEHC01000078.1:21448-22464 GCA_002351705.1 Gammaproteobacteria bacterium UBA2810
TGAGTGATGAGTCCATCTCTGAAGGATCATCAATCAGGCCGAATGCGTAGGCAATGGAGTCAACCGCATAGCCGGCAAGGTTCTCACCGGCAAGGTCATAAAGCTTATCTATCGCATCCTCTCCATGGTCGAAGAAATCATCATAGTCTTTGAGATGGCTGAAGCTGCAGAATTTCCTGGCGAAACCGCCCGAGACTATAAGCTTTATCACCTCCCTCAGCTCCGGATGATCCTCAAATGCCCCGAGATCAGAGAGCAGGTACACAACCTTTGTTTTCTGTATGATGGTGTTCCCGTACTCCTTGCAGAGCTTTCTGAGCGCGTCATGCAGCTTCATCCGGCTTTCCTCTTTTATTTTTGATATCAGGACTGATTATCGCTTTTTTTGCCGTACTTCTTCTATGAGGCGCGGACCGTTTTCCAAAGCCGGCTTCGGCTACCGTTTTTCATCCGCCCGGGCCCGGAGTGCCTTCCTGAGCTTTTCCCCCACCGAAAAAGCGCATATAAGCCTGTCACTGTCAGCCCGCCGTGAAAATGAGAGCTGTGGCTCATTTCTGCCTCTCCTCCGGCCGGAGCCGTTTCCGGAAAAAAGTCAAAGAAATGTTTGCACAGCGTGTTTTTCTGTTCTATAATGCGCGTAAGGTAAGGTTAACCTTACGACATGCTGCAAAGAAAGCGGTTCGATACGGGCACAATTGTTATAAGGGGAGAAAATAATATGACTATCAAGGATCTCAAGCCGGGCATGAGTGCGACCGTTCAGACTTTACTCGGACACGGTGCTCTCAAGCGCAGAATGCTGGACATGGGGATCACCCGCGGAACGAAGGTTGTAATGAACAAGCGCGCGCCTTTCGGCGATCCGCTGATTATCAACGTACGCGGCTACACCCTGAGCCTGAGAGGCGAAGATGCTGAGTCAGTAAGCGTCGCAGCTTAACTGGTTCGGCTGTCATCAGCAGCTCCTTGGCTTCCCGCCCTGTCCCTGACAGGATTTCAGATAATATGAAGTGACC
>DEHC01000019.1:0-8262 GCA_002351705.1 Gammaproteobacteria bacterium UBA2810
ACGGGGTTATGCAATAGCCCCATTTTTATGGATAGATTTAATAATAAATTGACCGAGATTGTGAATAATGATGTTTCAGTGAGTATTTCTGTATACGAAAAAGACACAGACTCGATAGATTTGACTGATATGTTTAATTATGAAAATGCTATATCCAGTAAGAAAATAAAAGGAGAGAAAGAAGGTCACAGGGTCAATTTCAGCGGAATAGCAAAAATATTGGGTTTGAATTTCGATGGAACAGATCCTGATGTTTTGTATAACGACTTGAATGAACTGAAAATTTCCAGACTTACTATAGATGAAGTAAAAAAGATAAGGCTGCAGCTAGAACTAGAAAAGCAGGAACAGAAAAGACAGGAACGAATAATGGAACAGCAACGGTTACAGGCTAAACAGAAGGGAGCCTGCAAAGGTCGGTGCTTATGAAGAGGCTCATTTTCCATGCAAACGTCCTTGTGGCATGCGCTGTGTTTTGATTGATTATTTCGGACTTACAGCCTGTCTTTGTAAAAAGTAGTGCGGGAGTGCTTCAGCCGTGAATTCAAATATTGTTGAGTTCAGACCATATAAGCCTGAGGACATGGAATCAATCGAGAGGATAATTGCCCGCACCTGGGGCTCGCAGGAGAATGAGCCGACCAACGCAGACATTGTCTACTCCAAGGTCTATATCGCATACTGCCTCATGATCAGCACCTATGCCGAGACAGCACTTATTGACGGGAGTCCCGTCGGAGTCGTGATGGCGAGGGACCTTTCCGTTAGGAAACATTTCGTCCTGAAGCTCGTCTTATTCCTCCTCCGGAATTTCTGGCGCGTCCTGCGCCCCTCAGGCATCATGGCCCTCATCGCGCTCTACCGGATAGAGATCGCCAACCCGCGGGAGCTGCTCAGGGGCTGCCCTGAGTACGCCGGCGAGCTTACGCTCCTTATCACATCGCCTGAGGCCCGCGGGCACGGCATCGGGAAAAGGCTCTATGCTGACGCAGTCAGGTATCTCAATGGCGCGGGAGCAGGGAGGTTTTTCCTCTACACCGATACGGAATGCGGCTACGGTTTCTATGACCGCGCAGGACTTGTGAGACGGAAGGAGCAGAAGATGGTTTACCGGATTGTCTCCGGCGTTGCCGAGATGACTGCCTTCATCTACGACTCGGTGAAGGACTGAAGCTTTAGATAAGCGGGCAGATGCCGTAAGCGCCTTCTGCCCGCAGAAATGTCCTGATGCCGGCCTTCAGATGCCGGAATGCCTTACTGCCTCTGTGTGCCGAGCCAGCTCTCGGCCTCAAGTGCGGCGCGGCAGCCGTCGCCGGCCGCAAGGATTGCCTGCTTGTAGACAGGCTCGCAGCAGTCGCCCGCGGCGAATACGCCGGGGATTGCGGTCATGGTGCGGTAGGTCTCGTCCTTCCCCGTGACGATGTAGCCCTTCTCGTCAAGCAATTCCTTCGGGAACGGCTTCGTGCTCGGGATGTGCCCGATGGCCTCGAACACTCCGTCGCAGGCGATGTCCTCGGTCTTCCCGTCGGTTACGCTCTTGATTCTGATGCCTGTGACGCCGTCTCCCGGTGTTCCGAGGATCTCATCTGCGGTGTAGCCGAGGTGCAGGGTGATTTTTCCCTGCTCCGCAAGGGCGTACATCCGGTCGAGGCTGTACTTGTCGCAGCGGAACCCGTCGCGGCGGTGGATGAGGTGCACCTCGCGGCAGAGCCCCGCAAGGTAGATTGCGTCAAGCACTGCGGTGTTGCCGCCGCCTATGACGGCAGTTCTCTTCTTCCGGTAGAATAAGCCGTCGCAGGTTGCGCAGGACGAGACGCCCTGTCCCCAGAACTCAGCCTCGCCATTGATTGCGAGGCGGCGGGGCGACGCACCGGTGGAGATGATTACAGCCTCTGCCTCGGCAGTTCCCTTCTCGCACTGCAGCGTGACTGTTCCATCGTGTTTTGCTATGGCGAGCACTGTGTCATTCTGGAAGCGCACGCCGTAGCCCGCTGCCTGCTTCTTCATCTTGTCCATCAGGTCAAAGCCCGTGATGGGTTCCGGCTCTCCCGGCCAGTTGCCGAGCTCCTGGGTTTCGGTGATCTGCCCGCCCTCTAGGGTGCCGGTTATCATCAGGGGACTGAGTCCGGCGCGTGCGGCATAAATCGCCGCGGTATAGCCTGCCGGTCCTGAGCCGATGATGATGATTTTTTCCTCCTGGTTCTGCTCTGGCATTGTGTCCTCCATGGTGATTTCAACGGGCTGGGACTGCTATCTTAAAACATTTCTCAGGCGGTTTTCACTCAAAATCTGACCGGATAAAGTATAATCCACGCACCAGTGCAGCTGGAAGTGATTCCTTCTTCCCTGATTTATCCGCGAACCCCACAATGGCTAACCAGAATTCAAAGTTAAGAAACAAAAAGCAGTCCGCTGCCGTCAGCAAGGCTGAGCGCAGGGACACCGGAGCTGATCGTGAGCAGTCCGGCAATGCCTCCCTTTCCGGCATGAAAAGGCTCGGAGAGGCGGTTTTTCTTATAATTTTCCTTCTCTGCGTCATATCGCTTGTCTCGCTTGGTTCGCATGATATTAACGATCCGAGCTGGACGCAGTCCAGGGCGGCGGATCAGACCATCGGCTCCATCCACAACCTGGTCGGCTTCGTCGGGGCGTACGTTTCCGATTTCCTGCTGTTCTGCTTCGGCCTCGCGTCATATGTGCTGCCGCTTGCCGTGCTTTATCTTGCGGCCTGCGTGTTCCTCCGGAAATACACTCTTAGGAGCATTGACTTCTTCACGGTCGGGCTCTCGCTGCTCGGCTTCGTCCTCATGTTCACCTCCGTCTGCTGCCTGCTTTCGATGCTTGATCTGAGGCCCTACGGCTCCTATTCCGCTGGGGGCGTGTTCGGCGCTGCCATCGCGAGCTGGGTCTCGGGCGCGATGGGCACTGTCGGAGCGTCGCTCCTTTTCATCCTGATATTCGCGATAGGCCTTCCGTTCCTCACCGGCATCTCCTGGACAGTAATTGCTGACAAGACCGGCGGAATCGTCTGCGGCATCTTCGACTACGTCTCGAAGATACGCGAGGAGCGCAGGCAGAAGGCCGAGGAGAGGCTGGCGCAGCTCGAGAAGGAGCGGGCCGCCCTTGCCGAGCAGGAGAAGGCTGCACATGAGGCGAGGATGAAGCAGGCCCGCGCCGAGGCGGAGCTCAGGCTGCAGCAGGAGCAGGCCGAGGCGGAGCTGAGGCTCGAGCGCGAGAAGGCCGAGATGCAGGCCAGGATTGAGCGGGAGAAGGCCGCCATCGAGGCAATGAAGCGCGGTGAGGCTCCGGCACCCGGAGTGCAGGGCGGGCCTGCTCCTGATGGCCCTGCCCCGGAGCTCTCCTCTGATCCTCTTCCCTATGAGGGCGGCTCCAATGAGGAGGAGCGTCACGGTTTCTTCTCGAGCCTCTTCAGGGGGCTGAGAACGGGCAGTTCCGAATCTTCCGGAAATGAATCCGACAATGAGGTCCGGGCAGAGGATCAGACTGAGTCCGATCCTCTCTTCAGCGATGATCCGATTATGGATCACGCCGAGAAAATGGAGCCGAAGAGCGCCAGTGTCGCAGGCTTTACCGTAACTCCTGCGGCGAGCGACATTCCCATTCCGAGAGCCGGGGAGCCTTCGGTTCCGAAGGTCGCACCGGCAGCGGCACCGGAGAGCATGGCACGCGGCACGGCCTCAGGTCCTGCGCCATCCGTGCAGCCTTCGGCGGCTCCTTCAGGCGGAATTTCCTTTGAAAGCGTCAGCCCGACCGCATCCCGGCCGCAGCCCTCATCCGGAGCAGGAATGCGTCCGGCTTCTGCGCCTGATCCCCGCCCGTCGTACAGCGTGCGCGATGCGGCGCCCGAGTCTGATGAGTCTCTGCTTGAGCGGGAGGCCTCTTTCGGCTTCAGTCCGATGACCCCAGAGGAGCAGGCCATGGTGGACAGGCCCGCAGCTCCTTATGATCGTGGCAGCGTGCCGCAGCCTGCCGTGACCCGCCCTGAGACAGCCGGCTATACTGAGATACCCCGCGCAGGCGGCCTTGACGCGTTCCGTGAGCCGGACGTCCGTCCGGCTGAGCCCTCCGCGCAGGGCAGCGCGCCGCAGCAGACAGCTCCTCAAGGCAGCGGCTCAGGCAGGCTCGGCGGATTCGGCTTCGACATCACGCCCGAGGATGTTGCTATCGCGCGTGAGGCAGAGGAGCGCTACAGAAGCTCCGGCCTCAGGAACACCCCGTTTGCCGCTGAGCCGGAAGACAGCGCAGGCAGTGACATCCCGCAGCCGCAGCAGCCTGCTCCTGCCGCTGTACAGCCCCAGCCGCAGCAGCCTGCTCCTGCCCCTGTCCAGCTGTCATCGGGCCTTCCGATGCACCATGAGTCCCCGAACAGCTGGGGACCTATCCCCGGGATGGATCTCCTGAATCCTCTCACGCAGCAGCACCAGACCATCTCCCCGGATGAGATCGAATCGCTCTCCCGCCTTGTCGAGGAGAAGCTCAGGGAGTTCAGAATTACCGTCCAGGTGGTCGGCGCTGACTGCGGACCTGTCATAACGCTCTTCAAGCTGCAGCCTGAGCCCGGCACCAAGTCATCCCAAATCACGAACATCTCGACCGATCTTGCGAGATCGCTTCTTGCGAAGTCGGTCCGCGTCCTCGAGATCATCCCTGGCACAACCTACATCGGACTTGAGATCCCTAACCGGAAGCGCGAGACGGTTTTCTTCCGCGAGGTTATTGACAGCGAGAAGTTCAGATCATTCCACGGGCTCCTGCCGATGGCGCTCGGCGTTGACGTGACCGGAAAGCCGGTCGTCGCTGACCTTGCCGAGATGCCGCATCTCCTTGTCGCCGGAACGACAGGCTCCGGAAAGTCGGTCGGCGTCAACACCATGATCATGTCGCTTCTTCTCTCGAAGACTCCTGACGAGGTCAGGTTCATCATGATCGACCCGAAGATGCTGGAGTTCTCCTCCTACAACGGCATCCCGCACCTCCTCACTCCGGTCGTGACTGACATGAAGCAGGCCTCGAACGCACTCCGCTGGGCGGTGGGCGAGATGGAGCGCCGCTACGCGCTTATGGCGAAGACCGGCGTGAAGAAGCTCACCGAGTTCAACCGCAAGGTCGAGGAGGCAAAGATTGCCGGAACGCCGCTACGCGATCCCACCTGGCAGTACACGGACTCGATGGATACCGAGGCGCCGGAGCTCACCAAGCTCCCGTTCATCGTCATAGTCATCGATGAGTTCGCGGACATGATGATGACCGTCGGCAAGACCGTGGAGACCCTGGTCGCAAGGCTCGCCCAGAAGGCGAGAGCAGCCGGCATCCATCTTGTGATTGCCACGCAGTCCCCGAGAAAGAACGTCCTCACAGGACTCATCAAGACCAACATCCCCTCGAGGCTCTCGTTCTCGGTGCAGTCCAACATGGACTCCCGCATCATCCTCGACCAGGGCGGAGCAGAGAACCTGCTCGGGAACGGCGACATGCTGTTCCTCCCGACCGGAAGCCAGTTCCCGATCCGCGTCCACGGCGCATTCGTGCAGAATGCCGAGATTGAGCGCGTCACCGCGGAGTGGCGCACCCGCGGCGAGCCGGAGTATGTTGACGGGGTAACTGACGACAACCCGGATGTCGTGCTTCCGGGCGAGAGCGGAGGCTCTGCCGGGAGAAGCGGCAGCGGCGGGCAGGATGAGCTCTTCGACAGGGCTGTCGAGCTCGTGAGCCGCCTCGGGCGCGTCTCCTGCTCCATCCTTCAGCGCAACTTCGGCATCGGCTATCCGCGGGCCGCGTCGCTCATTGACGAGCTTGAGGAAGGCGGCATCGTCTCGGAACCCAGGCAGAACGGCAGGCGCGACGTCCTCACCAGAAGGCAGGGCGAGTAGCCCAATACAGCCCCGCAGCCGCGGGGCTTTCCCACATCATATCCTGGAGGGATCTCCATGAAACCAGCAAGGATTGCAGGCGTTTTCACAGTCATCGCCGCAGCGGCTCTTCCTGTTCTGCTGCCGTCAGCAGCTCTCGCGGATCCGGCAGGAGATCTGAGAAAGGAGATTGCCGCCGTAAAGAGCTTCTGCGCGCCGTTCACCCAGAAAGTGACCGGGCTCAAGGGCGAGACCGTCCAGGAAGGCTCGGGCTCGGTCTGCGTCCTGAAGGAGAAGTCATCCTTCAGGGTGGAGACCAAGACGCCGGACGAGAACCTCGTCGTCTCGGACGGGAAGAGCGTCTGGTCATATGATCCCTTCATGCAGCAGGTCACCATCGCCTCGTTTTCCGAAATAGCAGGCAGCTCGCCGCTCGGCCTCATCGCCTCTGACTCCCCGGAGGTCTGGGGCAAATACAAGGTGAAGCATGTGGCAGGCGGCTATGAGCTTTCAGGCGCAGAGGGAGGCGACAGCTTCGTGCTCACGGTGGGCGGCGGCAGCATCTCTGGCTTTGAGATCGTAAGCCGCGACGGGCGGAAAAACAGCTATAAGCTCGGCTCCGCAGGGCCGGTGGCTGCGGGCACCGGGTTCAGCTTTGAGATTCCGAAGGGAACTGAAGTCGACGACCGGCGCAGCAGATGACGGGCGATCTCTTTTCATCAGGGACGAAGTTCTCTGACGAGGCGGAGCATGAGGGCTCGGAGGAGAAGAGCCTCTATGAGCCGCTTGCCTCGCGCATGAGGCCGAAGAGCCTTTCCGAGTACATCGGGCAGGAGCACCTCACGGGAGAGGGCATGCCGCTCCGGCGCATGGCGGAGAGCGGCCATGTCTCATCGATGATCCTCTGGGGACCTCCCGGAACGGGCAAGACCACCCTCGCAAAAATCCTCACGAACAGGGTCAATGCCAAGTCCATCGTCATCTCCGCCGTCACCGCAGGCATTGCCGACATCAGGGAGGCGGCGAAGGAGGCCGAGTTCAACCGCGACCGCGGGCGCTCCACCGTGCTCTTCGTCGATGAGGTCCACCGCTTCAACAAGACGCAGCAGGACGCCTTCCTCCCGCTTATTGAGAACGGCACGGTGATATTCATCGGGGCGACTACCGAGAACCCCTCGTTCGCGCTCAACAGCGCGCTCCTCTCCCGCTGCCGGGTGTTCGTCCTTAAGAGCCTCAGCGAGGAGAGCCTCCTGCGCCTCATCGGCCGCACGGTCACGTCCCCGGATGGGCTCCTTGCCGAGAACATCTCGTTTGAGGAGGGCGTCGACCGCTCCCTTGTCTCGTTCGCCGCGGGCGACGCGCGCCGCCTCCTCAACGCGCTCGAGATCCTCTCCTCCATGGTGATTGCCGATGAGAAGGGCCTGAAGGTCATCACGAAGGCTATGCTTGCCGAGTTCGTCGGCGTCAGGGCGGCGAGGTTCGACAACGGCGGCGACCGGTACTACGATCTCATCTCAGCGTTCCACAAGTCGGTGAGGGGCTCGGATCCGGACGCAGCGCTCTACTGGTTCGCGAGGATCGTGACCGCGGGAGGCGATCCCCTCTACGTGGCAAGGAGGCTCATCGCGATAGCCTCCGAGGATGTCGGCACGGCGGATCCGAACGGGCTCAGGATAGCGGCCGCGGCCTTTGACTGCTTCACGAAGGTCGGGCCGGAGGAAGGGCTCAGGGCCATCGCAGAGGCTGCCGTCTATCTTGCCACGGCACCGAAGAGCAACGCGGTGTACCGGGCCTGGAACGAGGCCCTGCGCCGGGCGAAGGAGGAGCGGGACTACGACGTGCCCATCTATCTCAGGAACGCCCCGACGAAGCTCATGAAGGATCTCGGCTACAAGGAGACCTACCGCTACGCCCACGACGAGCCCGGGGCGTACGCGGCAGGCGAGTGCTATTTCCCCGAGGAGATGAGGGGCACCAGGTTCTATGAGCCGAGCGACCGGGGCTTCGAGAAGAAAATCAGCGCGAAGCTTGAGTATCTGAGGGAGCGCGACCGCCTCTCGCCCGTAAGGCGCGAGAACGGCGTCCTGGTGCCGAATAATGAAGGCGGCGCAGGGGAAGGGTGACTGCTGCCTGAGGCAGCGCCTCCTGATGTCTGATTTGATTGTACTTTTTGCCTTAAACGTCTTAAGATTGTCCGGAATTTCTGCGCGCATCGTGCCGGAAGACAAAAGTGGAGATATTTTATGAGTTCAAGCATTTTCAGGATTCCGGCTGCCGCCGCAGCGGCAGTGTTCCTTCTTTCCGCATTCCAGCCTGTCTCCGCTGATATCTATACCGATGAGCACGTCATCGAGCAGACGAAAGAGGACATCGTGAAGCTCAAGAAGCTCCT
>DEHC01000019.1:8414-15382 GCA_002351705.1 Gammaproteobacteria bacterium UBA2810
ACAGCATGTGGCACATCAGCGAGCAGATCTGCGAGAACGAGGGCACCCGCATGAGGATCGATCACGGCATCGAGCTCCGGTACAAGTACGTCTCTCTCGATGGAGAGGACATGATGACGGTAAAGGCCGCAGATAAGAGCACCTGCGCCGACCTTGACAAGCTCAAGGACAGAAAGCAGTCGAATTTCGAGCTCAAGTAAAGGAGCGCGCGCTGAGGCTATGCAGATTTCATCAAGGTTCACGGTTGCTGTCCACATCTTCTCCTGCATGGGGCACTTCGGGAGGGTGAGGCGCGTCACGAGCGACTTCCTTGCCTCGAGCATCGGCATCAACCCGGTGGTCGTGCGCAAGATCCTCTCCATGCTCCATGCGGCAGGCCTTATTGACGTGGCGCGCGGCACAGGCGGCATAACCCTTAAGAAGGCCCCCTCGGAGATCTCGTTCCTCGACATCTTCAACGCTCTGGGGCTCATAGAGGACGGAAAGCTCTTCCACTTCCACGAGAACCCGTGCCCCAGGTGTCCGGTCGGCGCCAATATTCACGCAGTTCTTGACGGCAGGCTCGCCGGAGTGCAGCGGGCGATGGAGGCGGAACTCGAGAAATCCACCGTGCAGGACATCTTCGATGATACGGAAAGGATTATTTCAGGCATGGAGCCTCAGGACTCTGAGCAGCCCTGAAGCAGAGAGACACGCCTCCGGCAGCGCCGCAGGCTGAGATCACGCTGGCAGGTCCAGCACCGGGAGATTTACAGAAAATGCCATGGATTCAGATAAAGATCAGGCTCAGAACCGGAACGGAGCATGACGAGCTCGTGATTGAGAAGGCAAGCTCCCTTCTCACCGGGCAGGGTGCCATGTCGGTAACCTACACCGACGCGGGCGACAACCCGGTCTATGAGCCGCTCCCGGGCGAGACCAAGCTCTGGAGCGAGACGATTGTAACCGGGCTCTTTGACGCGGAGGTCAAGACCGGCCGGATCATGGATTTTGTCAAATCCCACCTCAGGCCCGGAACCCAGGTCACCTCCGAGATCCTCGAGGACAAGGACTGGGTCAGGGAGTGGATGGACCACTTCAAGCCCATGAAGTTCGGCAGGAGGCTCTGGATCTGCCCGAGCTGGTGCAAAACGCCGGATCCTGACGCGGTGAACCTGATGCTTGATCCGGGGCTCGCCTTCGGCACCGGAACGCATCCGACCACGGCAATGTGCCTCGAGTTCCTGGACGGTGAGCCGCTTGAGGGCAAGCATGTCATCGACTTCGGCTGCGGCTCCGGCATACTTGCTATAGCGGCGCTACTCCTCGGCGCGAAGTCAGCCCTGGGCCTTGACATCGATCCGCAGGCCATCAAGGCAAGCGGCGAGAATGCCGAGAGGAACGGCGTGCGCGACCGGCTCTCCCTGCGCCTTACGGGAGGAGAGGCTCCGGAGGAGAACGAGAAGGCTGACGTGCTTGTCGCCAACATCCTCGCCGGGCCACTTACCGAGCTCGCCCCGGACATCGAGAAGCTCGTGAAGAAGGGCGGGCACCTCGCGCTTTCCGGCATCCTCGCAAAGCAGGCGGATGACGTGAGGGCAGTCTACAGTCAGTGGTTCGAGATGGACGAGCCGCTCATCCGCGAGGACTGGTGCCGCCTTACCGGCATCAGGAAATAAATTTCAGTTTTACAGTTATGTACTAGAAATGACGCTTCGGATTTTCCTGAAGCATCTTCAAGTGCCATCGCTGTAAGAAGTCGTTTTCGGACGAGCTGAAATCAATTAAAACGAAGAATAGATCCGGCGCTGTTTCATACGAAAACATCCGGATTTTTAACAACAGCGCGGTCTTGCAACTGCTTATTTGAGCGGTGGAATTATGCAGTCCGTCTGAAGTGAAACTGATGTTTAGTACATTATACTGGTTTGAATGAGTTCTATAAATTGTTCAAATTTATGTAACTTATTTAATTAACAATATTTTAAAAACCAGCACCAGTTTTTAGTACAAGTTTCAGAAAAACTCAGAAAATAAAAGGAAGCTCATTTCCTGCCCATGTCTGAGGCGTCTCTCCGGCAGTCCGGAAAGGCGCCTTTTTCATCTGTGGATTTTCTGCAGGCTGAGACGAAAAAGCCCCGGCATTCTGCCGGGGCTCCGCTTAATCCCATACGAAAAGGGAAATTACATGTGCTTGATGATCTCGGTCGCGAACTCGGAGCACTTGACCTCGGTTGCGCCTTCCATCAGCCTTGCGAAGTCGTAGGTTACGTGCTTGCCCTTGATGGCGCCTTCCATGCCCTTGACGATGAGGTCAGCGGCCTCGTTCCAGCGCATGTGCCTCAGCATCATCTCTGCAGAGAGGATGATTGAGCCGGGGTTGACCTTGTCCATGCCGGTGTACTTCGGGGCAGTGCCGTGGGTGGCCTCGAAGATGGCGCAGGTGTCGCCGATGTTGGCGCCCGGGGCAATGCCGATGCCGCCGACCTGGGCAGCAAGCGCGTCAGACATGTAGTCGCCGTTGAGGTTGAGGGTGGCGATGACGTCGTACTCCTTCGGACGGAGCAGGATCTGCTGCAGGAACGCGTCGGCTATGCAGTCCTTGATGACGATCTCGTGGCCATTATTCGGGTTCTTGATCTTCATCCAGGGTCCCTGGTCGATGAGCTCGCCGCCGAACTGCTCCTTCGCTACCTCATAGCCCCAGTTCTTGAAGGCGCCCTCGGTGAACTTCATGATGTTGCCCTTGTGGACGAGGGTGACAGACTTCCTGTCATTGTCGATGGCGTACTGGATGGCAGCCTTAACGAGCCTCTGGGTTCCCTCCTTCGATACGGGCTTGATGCCGATGCCGCAGTGTCTGTCAAAGCGGATCTTCTTGACGCCCATCTCATCCTTGAGGAATTTGATTACCTTGTCTGCCTCAGGGGTGTCAGCGGCCCACTCGATTCCGGCATAGATATCCTCGCTGTTCTCACGGAAGATGACCATGTCGACGTAGTCAGGGTGCTTCACCGGGCTGGGCACGCCCTCGAACCAGCGGACCGGGCGCTCGCAGATGTAGAGGTCGAGCTGCTGGCGCAGAGCGACGTTGAGGGAGCGGATGCCGCCTCCGATAGGGGTGGTCAGAGGTCCCTTGATGGAGACAACGTACTCCTTGATGTAGTCAAGGGTCTCCTGCGGCAGCCAGGTGTCCTTGTCGTAAACCCTGGTGGCCTTCTCGCCCGCGTAGACCTCCATCCAGGAAATCTTCTTCGCTCCGCCGTAGGCCTTCTCAACAGCGGCGTCAACGACGCGGATCATGGCAGGGGTGATGTCGCTTCCGATTCCATCGCCTTCGATGTAGGTGATTATCGGCTTTGCCGGAACATTGATGGAGCCGTCGGCATTAAGGGTGATCTTTTCGCCGTCGGCAGGAATGGTAACTTTGCTCATGAGGACTATCTCCTGTAATGTTAAGCCCGCTGTCTATGACAGGAACTCTTCAGAGCGGAAACAGCACCGCAGAATTCCCTGATTCCGGCTTGGAGGCACTCTGCATCAGTCTTCCCTCCGGTCATGACAGTACTGCACCAGATTATAATACAGTGCCGGAACGGTATAGAACCGGTTTTTACACTGTTGTGATGCATTTGCGCCATACAAGAGCAGACGGCACCGGAGCAAAGCGTTAGTGCTCCTCAATGATGCGCTGGCGTGCGGGCTCCCTGGAGAAAGATATATGACAGATGAGGAATTCATGGATGAGGCGGTGCGGATCGCCGTGCAGAACGTCGGTGAGGGCGGCGGCCCGTTCGGTGCCGTCATCGTGAAGGACGGGCAAATCGTGGCACGTGGCGTGAACCGCGTGACCGTTAACCTTGACCCGACCGCCCACGCCGAGGTGCAGGCCATAAGGGCAGCCTGCCGGGCGCTCGGCAGCTTCTCGCTTGAGGGATGCGTCCTCTACACCTCCTGCGAGCCCTGCCCCATGTGCCTGAGCGCGGTCTACTGGGCGAGAATCGACCGGATCTTCTATGCCTGCACCAGGGATGACGCGGAGAGGGCGGGCTTCAGCGACCGCCTCATCTATGATGAGCTCAGAAAGGACATCTCAGAACGGATTGTCAGGGAAATCCGCATTGAGGACGATCGCTTCCTGGATCCGTTCCGCGAGTGGGACAACAAGTCCGACCGTACTGACTACTGAGCACTGCTCCTTCCGTATCCCGAACGCATGTCAATAGGGAGCCATCGGCTGGGCTCATTTGGTCTGATGTATAGGTAAAAACTATGCGATAGCATAGAAAAACAGTCTTTTACTATTTTGATGCCGGCATTCATAATAAGCCCCGTTTTATGAAGATTTGGAGATCAGAATGCTTACATCGGTTGCCGGTTTCCCCCGCATCGGGGACAGAAGGGAGCTCAAGTTCGCGAGCGAGGGCTATCTTTCAGGAAAAATCTCTAAGGATGAGCTCAGGAAGGCCGCTGCCGCAATCAGGGCACAGAACTGGAAGTTCCTGAAGGATTCCGGAATCAGCCTCATTCCCTCCAATGACTTCTCCTTCTACTCAAGGGTTGCAGACGCCGCGGCCGCGCTCGGCTTCATCCCTGAGCGCTTCAGGGAGGACGGCCTCACGGGCGAGGATCTGCAGTTCGCCCTGGGCCGCGGCTTCAGCGGGAAGAACGGCCCCGCCGAGCCCCTTTCCATGAAGAAGTGGTTTGACACCAACCTTCACTACCTCGTTCCTGAGTTTGATGACACCTCCGTCATCACCTCAGACTGCACCAAGGCCGCGGGCGAGTTCAACGAGGCGCGCGATCTCGGCATCAATACCTTTCCGACCCTCATCGGACCCTTTACTCTCCTGAAGCTCACCGAGTTCACCGGAAAGCGCGGCATTGAGGACGTGGCGGATGAGACCGCTGAGGCATATGCCTCAATCCTCGCGCGCCTTGCCGGACACTTTGCCGAGTACGTCGCCTTCGAGGAGCCCTCGCTCGTGCGTGACCTCACCGAAGAGGACAGGGCGCTCTTCGAGAGGCTCTACAACATTGTCCTTAAGAGAAAAGGGAGCGCGAAGGTCATCCTGCAGACCTATTTCGGCGATGTAAGGGACGCCTGGAGTGAGATCTGCCGCCTCCCGTTCGACGCTGTGGGGCTCGATTTTGTGAAGGGAAAGAAGACCCTTGAGCTCGTGGAGAAGAATGGCTTCCCCAGGGACAGGCTTCTTATCGCTGGCGTGGTTGACGGACGGAACATCTGGCGCACCCGCTACGATGACGCGGCCGCCATCCTCGGAAAGCTCTCGGAGCTCGGGCTGAGTGCTGCAGCCTCTGCCTCCTGCTCGCTCGTCCATGTGCCTGTTACCGTGAAGTCAGAGACAAAGCTTTCAGAGGATGTCCTCAGGTGGTTCTCCTTCGCGAGGGAGAAGGTTCAGGAGATCGCGGAGATTGCCGCTGTCGCGTCAGGCGCTGAAGGGTCTGACAAAGCCCTTTCCGCGAACAGGAAGCTCTTTGCCACTGAGCGCGTGAAGAGAAACGACGCCGTAAGGCAGGCCGTTGCCTCCCTTAAGGAGGAGGACTTCAGAAGAGTGCCCGCCTTTGCCGAGAGGGAGAGAATTCAGAAGGCAAGGTTCGGACTGCCTCTTCTTCCGACCACCACCATCGGATCGTTTCCGCAGACCGCCGAGGTCAGGGCCCTCAGGAAGAAGCTCAGAACCGGAGAGATCGGGAAGGCTGAGTACGATGAGAGCATCAAGGCTCTTATAAAGAGGATCATCGGCTTCCAGGAGGAAATCGGCCTTGATGTGCTGGTCCACGGCGAGTACGAGCGCAACGACATGGTCGAGTATTTCGGCGAGCGCCTCGACGGCTTCCTCTTCACCGAGAACGGCTGGGTCCTCTCCTACGGCACCAGGTGCGTGAAGCCGCCTGTAATCTTCGGCGATGTTTCGAGAAAGAGCCCAATTACCGTTGACACCTCGGTCTATGCCCAGAGCCTCACCAAAAAGCCCGTGAAGGGCATGCTCACCGGACCTGTCACCATCTACAACTGGTCATTCCCCAGGAACGACATCCCCGAGAAGGAGGTCATCTACGAGCTCGCGCTTGCCGTCCGCGGCGAGGTGCTTGATCTTGAGAAGGCCGGCATAAGCATCATCCAGATCGATGAGGCCGCCCTCAAGGAAAAGCTTCCCCTCAGGAAGGAGGACTGGGACAGGGACTACCTGAGCTTCGCGATCCCGTCATTCCGCCTGGTAACGTCAGGTGTAAGGCCGGAGACCCAGATTCACACCCACATGTGCTACAGCGAGTTCAGCGACATCATTAAGAGCATTGATGACATGGACGCCGATGTCATCTCCTTCGAGGCGTCTAGAGGCAAGCTCGAGATCCTCGACTCGCTGAAGGAGAACAATTTCCGCACTGAGGCAGGCCCCGGAGTCTATGACATCCACTCCCCGCTTGTTCCCTCGGTTGAGGAGATCAAGACCCGCATCCGCCTCATCCTTGAGAAGCTTCCTGCGGAGAAGGTCTGGATCAACCCTGACTGCGGCCTCAAAACGAGGCACGAGGAGGAGGCATTCCCCTCACTCAGGAACCTTGTTGAGGCTGCAAAGGAGATAAGGGACGAGCTTAAGAAGTAAGCTTAGAAGGCCGGTAATGAGGTAAAGGCGCCGCATCTTTAATTCGGCGCTATTTGGGTGGCAGCGGCACAGCTGATTCTGCAGCCCTCGGAGAAAGACCAAAATTGAACATGAGTAAAGGAACACTTAAGAAATATTATTTTTTATGTGCACCTAACTCATTATCTGGAAATTTGCCTATTGTAGTATGTTATTGAGCTTACGCCAAAATGGATTTTCCATGCATTCTCTATATTTTCATGGTATGTGGAAATTGATTCCTGCAGCTTTTTTAAGTCTTTTGGCGGAATGTCTCCTTTGTTGTCAGCAATTAAGGCAGTGCCATCACTTAAAATCCAAATTTTGGTGCCATTTTTT
>DEHC01000019.1:15438-18026 GCA_002351705.1 Gammaproteobacteria bacterium UBA2810
AAAAATTCCATTATTTTTGGCATGACTGCTCTTCTTCTTTAGCACACTCGAATAGCATTCCGCCAAGTTTATTTATGTGTTGCAAATGCTGCTGTATTTCTTGGTTAGAAAATCCCTTTTGTTTGGAGATCCGCAGACTCGGAAGATAAAACTCCAAAGTATCAAAATCTGAGATTTTTTCATCCCAACGTTCGATAAATATTCGTAATTGATCCCTGTCGTTGCTTTTATCGTGAAGAACCTCCGAGTAAGAGATCTCTGTTCCATCAGGGAAAGACGCAAAATGATATAACATGTCCAGCCACCCTTTTTTGTAACCATACCAAACTTAGGACATTGTAGCAAAATCAAACCTTGGTCAACCCTGACTGCGGCCTCAAGACGAGGCGTGAGGAGGAGGCATTTTCCTCGCTCGGAACCTTGTCCAGGCGGCAAAGGAGATAAGGGCTGAGATTAGGGCGTCAGCGCTGTCGCACTGGGATAAAGGTCTTGCAGCCACACTGCAGGCACGGCGTATCATCACTGCGCCGAGCCGTTCATTCTGCACTGTATTCCGCTGTTTCTGAGCTTCAGCCTGGATCAGAGCGGCAGCTCTGCGACAGAAGCCACACACTGGCGGTGGAAAAATGCTATGCCGTAGCCGAAGATTTTTCTGACCCCTACGCTTCTTACTGCCTCAGCATAATCCTTGTCTTCAATCTGTTTCAGCGCTTCCTGAGCCTTTCTTTGGAGATCAGCGCGCGACGATGCATATTTGAGCTCCAGGACTGCAGCAATACTGCGGTCAGCTGAGAAGATGGTGATGTCGGCGTAACCGTCACCGCTGTCTGTATTGGATGAATGTTCCCTGATCATGTCGCTGGCTGACAGAATTATTCCATTAAGCATGCCGTGATAGTAGTTTTCTTTTGGCTCCTTGCCGGCGACATCGCGGACAGACACAAAGGTGAGCAGCGCGTCGTTCAGCGCTGCGGCTAGTTTCTCGGCACTGCCGTCAAGAAGTGCCTGTGCAATTGTCCTGGAGTAGTTTTCGAAATATGTTCCGCCTCTCCTCTGGTAATATGCCATTATGTTTGTGTCAAAGCATTTTCTGATCTCAGCGTTGGGGATGCGGAACCAGTAGACGTCGTCTGTGCCTCTTTTAACGAGTGTCAGGTATCCTGTATATACAAGCAGATTCCAGAACTGGCCGGCGTCACTGAGATCAAAGTCACCGTAATTCATGTCTTCATGAACGGTGACGTCAATGCTCCTGCCATCCAACAGATCCTGAAGCCTGTCGGCCTCTGAAGGAACGAGGTGCGGCATGTACTGTGTGATGATTCTGCTGTTGCTGGTATTGTTCCAGTAGGCCGGAGGGGCAAATGACTCCGGGCCGCTGGCGCGCGGCTTCAGGAGATCAGATACGTAGCATGTCACGTCCCAGGGGCAGAAGATTTCCTTGGAGCCAATCCGGTAGCCATCGTAATAGGCCCTGGCCCGGTCATAGAGATCACCAAGTCCGTAGTAGGAGAGCATGGACTGGACCTCCTCCGGCGTGAAGCCGAAGGCCGCGGACAGGCTGTCATCGTCTGAGAGCACAGAGTCTACCGAATAGTTGTTGAGGCCGGTAAAGATGCCTTCTTTTGTTGCCCTAAGGCATCCGGTCAGTATTCCTCTGGAAACGTAGTCATTGGATTTCAGTGCCCTGCTGAGCATCGGGCCGATCACCTTGCTCATTGGTCCGTAATACCCTCCCATGGCGGCTTTCTGCAGAGGCACGTCATACTCGTCAATGAGAAGCATAGGTTTCCGGCCAGTGTGCCTGAACAGCGCCCTGCAAAGCGTGAAAAGCGATGACTGAAGGGCGTTTATGGAGTCATCGGTGCCTGAGCAGATCAGATCATGATCCAGCAGCTTGCCGAAAGCTGTTTTATCAACGGCGTTCAGTTTTTGGCTGTCCATAAGCCAGTCGAAGCGGCAGGCAAGGTCGCATACGGTCTCGCCAAGCTGTTCGCAGGCGTTCCTGAAATCCAGACCGTCTGTGTCCTTGAGCGTGAGTGAGACGACTGGATACTGTCCCATATGCTCTCTGCAGAACTCATTGTCCTTCATGACATCGAGCCCTTTGAAAAGTTCCTGCTGCACTGAGGTGTCCCCGGGATTCTCATAGCTCATCTCAAAGAAAGACTTGATGGTGCTCATCATCAGTGTCTTGCCGAAGCGCCTGGGGCGCAACATCAGCAGCCTCTTGCTGGAGTACTTGAAAATCGTCATGAGGTACTGCGTTTTGTCGACGTAGTAACAGCTGTCCCTGATGAAGTCCTCGAAGGACTCATTTCCGGGGCTGGGAATAAGAGTTTTTACTGCTGGCGCCGCTTTCATGGGCCTATCCTCTTTGATTGCATCTCTTATATTAAAGCACAAATGACAGACATGGTTTAAGGACTGTACTGTTTTTTATGTTGTGTGTGAACTGCCTTGACCGGAATGCATTGCCGGCCTGCTCTTCGGAAACATCCTTAACTATATTCTGCTGGCCGGCAGATACCGTTTGTCAAAGGTCTGTGCGGCGGATCTCTTTCCGGCCAGGGCGTACGCACGAAGCA
>DEHC01000045.1 GCA_002351705.1 Gammaproteobacteria bacterium UBA2810
AGGCTGCTCTCAAAGAGCCTCAGGGTAAGCTTCTGCCCGTCCGGCATCAGGAGCACCGCGGAGTCACCGGAGACGCTCTCGAGCTTTATGTCGCCTGCCATGGAGCCCTCCCTCACGAAGTGCCCGCTGATGACAGCGCCACGCACGGGAGAGGTCATCACCGCGGAGAGTACCGGGCCCTGCCCGGCGTCATCCTGCAGCGCCGCCATTTTTGCGGCGGTGCCGTCCTTCTCCCTTGCCTCCGCCTCGAGCGCCTTCCTCATGAGGGGAAGGGGCTTCGTCGGATCCGGGAGGGCCGCCCTGGCGCGCGCCGCGCCCAGCACCGTACTCTCCGCTGCACCCGGAGCTGCGGGCTCCGCCCCCTCTGCCAGCGCATATGAGGGGAAAGCGGCAAGCGCCGCGGCGGTGAGCATAGCGGGGATCTTTCTCATGTCAGGATACACTGATGAACTCCTCGCTGACGCTCAGCGTGTAGATTTCGAGCACCAGGGTGCTCTTCGGGTATTCCTTCGGCTCGCCCTTCAGGCTGATGCCCTTCCAGTAGAACTTCTGCGGGAGGGTCTCGAGGGCTCCCGCGAAGCGCATGAGGTCGGTGTAGCCGCCGCTTATCTCCATATGGAGCACGTGGCGGAACACCCCGCCGCCGTCAGGCGTCATGGCGAGGTTCTCCGGAGGGAGGTTCCGGAGGTCCTTCACTGCTATCCCGTCCATCCCCGACATGATGTTCTGCAGCATGTCAGCCATCTCCGTGGGCGGCACGAGGCCGGTGAGGGTCTTCTTGATCTCCTCGTTCTGTGCCTTGAGCTTCTTCTCGAGCTCCGCAATCTCGGCCTTCATCTGATCATTGACGCTGATGCCGGCGCCCGAGGCGAGCTCGTCGGACTTCTGCGAGAGCTCCTCGATTTTCGCGCTTGCATCGGCAGCGCTCTTCACCGCCTCGCGGTACTTCTGCATCGCAGGATCAAAGCCATAGGACCACATCGGGAATATCGCGAGCACCGCGGCGCAGACCATGAGGAGGATCTTCTCCTGCTCCTTGAGCTTCGAGAACTTCTCGGAAAGCTCCTCAAGCTTCTTCATTCCTGTGCCTCCCCGCTCTCTCCGGAGCCTTCGCCGCCCTCAGCGCTGCCGCTGTCAGCCTTGTGCTCCTCCTCGAACTTCTTCCTTGCCTCTTCCCTCGCGGCGTCGGCAGCCGCCTGGTCAAAGCCGGTGAAGGCGAACTCGCTTGTCCCGGGGTATGCGGCGCTCGCGGTGACGCTCACGCCGGAGAACTTCCGCCCGCGGAACGACTCTGAATTTCTGAGCCTGCCGGCGAACTCCGCTGCGTCAGAGGCCTTCTCCGCGACGCCGCCGAGCGAGAGCATGCCGCCCTCAACCGAGACGTTACCGATATAGACCTTCCCGTCAGCGACCCTCGCAAGGTCAAGGAGGAGGTCCGAGAAATCCTGCCCGCTGTCGCTCTTAAGGGAGGAGATGACCCCGGAGAGCTTCTCCGCGGCCTCCTCATCGAGGCGGAGCTTCCGGAGCTTCCTCTCAAGCTCCGGATCCGCGGTCTCGTTCGAGGCGAGAGCCTCAAGCTGCGCTACGTCGTCCTCAAGCTTCGAGGCGGCCTGCTCCTGCGTCTCCGCGGCGGCGGAGGCCTTCTTCTGCATCATGACCATCACCGCGGTCGCGAGCGACATGATGACAAAGAGCGCGCCGAAGAGAATGAGCATGTTCTTAAAGGTGAGCGGCTCGAACTTTACGCGCTTCTTTTCCCTGCGGTAGAAATTTACGGTAGTCTTCATGCGGCCTGCTCCTTCCCGTTAAGGCAGGCGACAAGGGGCAGGTACTCGAAGGTGTTGCCCTTCACCATGTCGCGGAGATCGACGAACTCCACGCTGAAGAAGTTCTTGAGGTAGCCCATGATGCTGCCGAGCTCCTTGCTGTCTATGGCGAAGAACATCTTCCGGACAGGAGGGAGCTTGAGCTGCGCCGTAAGGTAGTCAAGGGAGCGCTGTATTTCAAGCGAGAGCCCGTCAAGGAGGTCCGACTGCTGCGGGATATAGGGCTTCTCAGGCTCCGCGGGAGCGGGAGGCTCGGCGGCTGCCGGCACACTGCCGCCCGCCGGCGCGCCCTTAGCGCCGTTTCCCGCCTCAAGGCCCCTGAGCTCTCCCGCGAGGCTCCCGATGTCGATTACCCCGGGAGTCTTCGGCATGGATGGAGCTGGCTCCGGGCGCTGCGCGGGGCGGAACGTGGTCTTCGTGAGGTTCATGTAGCCGCGCACCGTGCGGGTGAAGACATTGATGCCCTTCTGGTATACGGAGAGCGTGAGATCATGCCCGCCCGGCTGGAAAAGGATGACCTGCACCGTCTGGTCCGTCCCGAAGAGGTCGGCCATCGCGAGCTGCTCAACGGTTATGACCTGGAGCTTCGTCATTGAGGCAAGCGTCCCCGAGATGCCGTCGATGTCCTTCTTCGTGGTGCTGAACACCTGGATGCGGTCCGGGGTCGAGGCGATCTTGAGGCAGTCCACATAGTCGAAGAGCTGCTCGGCGGGGTTCTGGGTGATGAAGTCCTTAACTGCGAAGGGAAGCGCGTTCATGATCTCGGTGTCCGGGACCTTGGGCTTCTCGATCTGCACGGCGCGGTAGACAGGCGGGAAGAGCACGGCCGCGGTCTTCACCGAGGACTTCACCTGGTGGGCCTCGATGAGAGCCCTGGTCTTCTCCGGCCACTGCGCCGGGTTGCCGCAGTCCACGATCTCGCCCTCGATGCCCTTCTCGCCGCTCTTCACGAAATAGATGTGGCTCCCGGAGTAGCCGAACACCGCGCCGTAGGCGCTTTTCGGTGCAGCGAGCGCGGCCTGGCCGCCGCCCTTCTCCGGGGCCTTGCCGGAGCCGCTCTTCCGGCTGACAAGAGCCCTGAGCTTCCCTGCGGCACTGGTGAGAAAAGACGGCATTTTCATGGAAAAAGAACCCCGGCATTATCGATAACCGTTCAATTTTAGCACACTGCTATATGCATACGGAATACGGAGGGGAGCCCGGGACTGTGCCGGATAACGCAAAAGGCAGGAAAAATCCTGCCTTTTATCAATATAATCCGCTGAACCACTGCCTTCAGCGGCAGAGTGCTCTAGAACGGGACGTCCTCGTTGTCGATGTTGTCCAGATCGTCCATCGGCGGCTCCTTCGGCATGGGCTCGCTGACCTTCTGGGCCTGCGGCTTTGCGGCTGCCGAGGGAGCGGGGCCTGCCATCGGAGCGGGCTCGGGAGCTGACTTCGGGGCGCCGCCTGCGGGAGCGCTGTACGGGGAGTAGCCGCCCTGCGGGCGCCCGTAGCCTGACTGACCGGAGCCCTGGCCGTAGCCGCCCTGCTGCCCGCCGTAGCTCCTGCTCCCGTACTGCGAGGAGCCGTAGCTCCTCTGCTGCGAGCCGTAGGATCTCTGCTGCGGGCGCTGCTGGGGCTGGCCGTAGCCGCCCTGCTGCGGCGCGCCGCCGAAGTCATCGCCGCCGCCCTGCTGCGAGTAGTCATCGCCCGATGAGGCGCCGCTGAACTCGCCGCCGCCCTGCTGCCTGATGGAGGAGAGCATCTGCATCTCGGTGCCGATGATCTCGGTGGTGTAATGGGTGACATTCTGCTGGTCAACCCACTTCCTTGTGGAGAGGCGCCCCTCGACGTAGACGAGCGATCCCTTGTGGAGGAACTGGGCGACAACCTCGGCAAGGTGCTTGAAGAATACGCAGCGGTGCCACTCGGTCCTGGTCTGGACCTGGCCGTTCACGTCGCGCCAGCCCTCGGTCGTCGCGAGGGAGATGTTGCAGATGGGGGTGTCCTGGCTGGAGCGCCTCATGTCAGGCTCGGCGCCGAGATAGCCCACAAGAATTACTTTATTGATGCCGCGTGCCATATCTGTCTCCTTTTCAAAACCAATCTTAGCTGTTACCGGCCGCACGCCTGCGCCGGCACATATCCCTGAAAGACTTTCAGGAGATTATACAGACTTCCGCCGCCCGATTAAACAGTAGTACTACTCAAAAAACCGCATTTTGCGCTTTTTTATCAGGCTTCGGGCGGCATAGCGTGACAGCTGCAATACTGCGTCAGTGCGCGCTGTCCCAGTCGGGGCCTATGCCGATCCCGACATCAAGCGGAACGGAGAGCCTCATGACATTCCTCATGATGTCCGCGACTCCCCGGGCAATTTCCTCCGCCGCGTCGTGCCTAACCTCCATCACAAGCTCGTCGTGCACCTGGAGGGAGAGCCGCACGGGCCTTCCCGCAATGAACTCCGCGGCCTTAACCATCGCGAGCTTGATGAGATCCGCCGCCGAGCCCTGCAGGGGAGCGTTGGTCGCGACTCTCTCCGCGGCCCGGAGCGCCATGCCCTTCCCCTGGATCCCGGGGACGAAGAGATGCCTCCCTGTTATGGTCTCGACATAGCCGGTGCGGTGCGCCGTGTCAAGGAGCCCCGCGATGAAGGTCTTCACCTTCGGGAACCTCGAGAAATAGAGCGCGATGTAGTCCGCCGCGTCCTTCCGGTCAATCCTGAGGCGCTTCGCGAGGCCGAAGGCGCCCATGCCGTACATCAGGCCGAAGTTCACAGCCTTGGCCTTGCGCCTCTCGTCGGGCGTCACCTCGTCCATGGTCTTCCCGAAGATCTCGGCAGCGGTGTGGCGGTGGATGTCCGCCCCGGAGAGGAACGCCTTCCGGAGGCCCTCGTCCCCGGAGAGCTCGGCCATGAGGCGGAGCTCGATCTGCGAGTAGTCGCAGGAGACGATGTCCCAGCCCTCCTCAGCGGCGAAGGCCTTCCTGATGAGCCTCCCCTCCTCGGTCCTCGCGGGGATGTTCTGCAGGTTCGGATCGCTTGAGGAGAGACGCCCGGTGGAGGTGCCGGCCTGGTTGAAGCTGGTGTGGACCCTGCCGGTCACATGGTCGATAAGCCCCGGGAGGACATCCGAGTAGGTGCCCCTGAGCTTCGCGAGGCCGCGCCACTCGAGGACGGTCCCCGCAAGTGGGACTGTGGGCGCGAGATCGGAGAGGATGTCCTCCTTTGTGGAGTTCTGCCCGCTCCCGGTCTTCTTCGAGGGCTCCACGCCGAGCCTCCCGTAGATGATCTCACCGACCTGCCTGGGGGACGCGATGTTGAACTCGGAGCCCGCCTCCTCATAGGCCTTTTTCTCAAGCCTCTCCATCCCCTCGCCGAACTTCTCAGACGCCTCGCGGAGAGCCGGGACCGAGACGGCGGCGCCGGTCCTCTCCATCAGGGAGAGCACGGAGATTAAAGGCTGCTCGACCTCATAATAGGTCTTCCTGCTCCACTCCTCCGCCTTAATATCAGCTTTGAGCTTCTCGGAGAGGATGAGCGCGAGCTCCGAGGAGCGCATGAGGAGATCGTTCTTCTCCTCCTCGCTCTTCTCCGGCGCCTTTTTCCTGCCGGCGGGCTTATCATCAGGAATCCAGGAGATGTCGCCGCCATAGTGCCGCTCCGCGGTCTCACGGAGCGAGTAGCCCCTCTGCGCCGCATTCAGCACATGGTCCATCAGCATTGTGTCAAGGAGGAAGCCCTGCGGCCGGAGGCCCTCATGGAAGAGGACGTTCATCAGGCGCTTGAGGTCATGCCCGGCCTTTGCTTTGCTGGGATCCTCAATGAGCTCCCGGAGCGCTCCGAGGGCCTCGGCCTCCGTTATCCCCTCGGGGCTGCTGAAGAGGTCATCAGAGGCACCGGAAGACTCCGAGAACCTCACGCATACCGTCCTGTTCCCCGAGGTTATGGAGAGCGCCGTAAGCGAGCACGCGACCGGGGACCTCACCTCGCACTCCGGGAATATGGCAAATGGTCCCTCATCCCCAAGGGCCTTCAGGGCCTTCGAGAGCTCATCAGCGGTCTTCACGGCGGTGCGCTCAAACACGCGCTCCGGCTCCGGTGCAGTCTCTGGTTTTGCGGCCGCACCGCCGAGCCTCTCACCGGCCTCTTTCTTCAAGTCACGGAGATCGAGCTCGTCAGCTATGGCGAAGACCTTCTGCCAGTCCGGAGTTCCGGGCGTGAGGGACTTGAGGTCAAAGCCCAGGGGCACGTCGGTCTTGATGGTGGAGAGCACCTTCGAGAGCCTGATGGTCTCGAGCTGCGCGATGAACGAGTCATGGAACTTCGCCGCGCCGCGGAATCCGAGGGCCTTTGTCTCCTCCGCCCCCGCCGCCGCGACCTTCTCGATATCGCCGAAGGCGTTCAGGACTGCCGCAGCGGTCTTGGGGCCGGCGCCCTTCATCCCCGGGATGTTGTCCGAGGAGTCGCCAGCGATCGCAAGGTAGTCCGCGATGAGCTCCGGCGGGACGCCGAACTTATCAATGACGCCCTCCCGGTCAAGGACGGTGTTCTTCATGGTGTCGTAAATCCGGATGCCGTCCTTCACGAGCTGCGAGAGATCCTTGTCCCCCGAGCAGATCATGATCCTGACATTCTCCCGCACAGCCATGGCGGCAAGCGTGCCGATGGTGTCGTCCGCCTCGACCCCGGGCTCCTGCAGGACCAGCATGCCGAGCGCCGCCGAGATGTCGCGGACATAGGGAAACTGTGCGGTGAGGTCCGCGGGAACCGGCGGCCTCGTCGCCTTGTAGGCGGGATAGATCTTGTTCCTGAAGCAGGTCTCGCGCTGGTGCGGCGCGTCGAAGACCATGATCTCGGGAACTCCCGGGAAATCACGGAGGAGGTTGCTGATCATCTTCGAGAACGACAGGACCGCGCCCGTGGGGAAGCCCTTGCGGCTCGTGAGCCCGGCGCGCTGCGTCGCGAAGAACGCCCTGAAGAGGAATGATGATCCGTCAATTACGATGCACTCTGGCTGCTCTGTCTTCATGAGTTCTCCTCTTTTGTATTTCCCGCGGCGCTGCCGCCCGCTGCCCTGCCGCCTCTGTCCGCCGCCTTCTGCCTCTTCCCGCGCCTTTCCCTGATGATGTTCCCGATGGCGAGCCCGATGCTGCAGGACATCAGGCAGAGGAGAGCGTTGCTCACAAAAAGGATGGACACCAGCCTGCTCCCTCCGTCCACATAGACCATGGCGTAGGACTGTACATACGCGGAAAACGAGGTGAAGGCTCCTAGGAAGCCTGTGACCAGAAGACTCTTGAGCTGCGCGTTTTTGAGCGCGAGCCCCATGATGAGGCCCGCCGCAAGGCAGCCGGTGATGTTCACGATGTCTATCGGGAAGAGCGGCAGGACGATATGACGCGCGCCGAGCTCCCTCACTGCCTGCCCGGCAATTTCAAGGAGGAGGAGCCTTGACACCGCGCCGAGCGCGCCGCCTAAAATTACTGCCCCGGCGGACAGAGCCGTCTTTTTCATATCCATCAGACCAGCCTCTCCGTAAGCATGAGCCCGAGGACAAAGCCCACGGGACAGATGGCAATATTGCAGAGGAAGAGGAGCAGGCCGCGGCGGAAGCCGCCCTCCTCCTTTCCCTCCATGCCGGAGATCGAGGAGGTTGCGAGCGACGACCAGGTGGTGAGGCCCCCGAGTAGCCCGGTGACGAGGAATACGTTAAGGGGTGTCGAGGGGCTTTCGGAAAACCCCGGAAGCGCAAGAATCGCTCCTGCGATGATGCATCCTGCGAGGTTCACCGCGAGTATGCCCCAGGCGAACTTCCCGAGGTACCGGTCGGAAAGCGAGGTGACAATCCAGCGGATGAGCGCCCCGAGCGCGCCGCCCAAAGCCGTGCAGATTATTGTCTCAGCGATCATTTCTTCTGCCCGAGGAGGATTCTGATTATTTCGGCGGAGACCATGAGCCCGACCGAGGCGGTCACGGCCATCGACTGCCCGAAGCGGAGGCGGTCAGGGGCGTAGATTTCAGTGAGCTCCTGATACTCCTCACCGCTCATGATGCTCTTCGGGAGCACCGCGCTCTCGGTGCTGTGGACAAGAGTGACACCGAACTTTTTCCCTGCCCCCTTCGGAAATCCCCAGCGGGAGCGGAGCTCGGTCCTGAGGCATGATGCGAGGCGGTCATTTTGGGAGAGCCCCAGGTCGACCGTCACGATCTTCGAGGGATCAGTCCGCCCGCCTGCGCCGCCAGCGGAGATTACGGGGATGCTGTTCTTCACGCAGTAGGCAATCAGAGCCGCCTTGTCCGGGACGCTGTCGATGGCGTCAGACACAGCCGAGGTCTCAGGCGTGATTATTGAGGAGACGTTCTCCTTCGTGAGGAGCTCGCGGCGCACAGAGAGATCAAGCTCAGGGTTGATGTCCATGAGGCGCTCGCCGAGGACCCCGGCCTTGCCGCGCCCGACAGTGGAGGTAAGGGTGTGGAGCTGCCGGTTGATGTTCCCGAGCTCTATCGCCTCTGAGTCAACAAGGGTGATGTGCCCGACGCCGCTCCTCGCGAGAGACTCCGCGGCCCAGGAGCCGACTCCGCCGACGCCAACAAGACAAACATTCGCGTCATGGAGCCTTCTGAGGCCATCAAAGCCGTAAAGTGCGGCAATGCCGCGGAACCTTCCGATATAGCCTTCTGAAAAATACAAGGGAGCCTCTCATGGACGCGGCGCTTCCGTCAAGGGGAAAAGCCGCATGGTGTTCAGGAAAAGATAAACGTGATTCCGGCCGCGCCGGAGCCACGGGGCTTATTATAAAGCCACAGGGAGAAAGCTGAGGAGAGGTGATTAACACTCCGGCCGTGAGGCTTTTCTCCGGCGGAAAGAGCGAAGGCTGCCAGGGAGGCAGCCTTCTCTGTCAGGCCTGCGCGAGCTCTGTTTTTGCTCTCAGATCGCCCATGGCTGCTGCTTTCGAGAGCCAGCTGAGCGCGAGATCCGGCTCATCGTGATCGAAATAGTAATCCGCGAGGTAGCGCGCCCCGATGGCGCTCCCGCCCTCGGTGCCCTTTTTGAGGAGGCGGAGCCCGGTGCCTTCGGAGTGCTTCACGCCGAAGCCCCGGAGGTAGGCGCGGCCGAGCTCCGAGGCCGCGTCAGCGGAGCCGAGCTC
Organism: Gammaproteobacteria bacterium UBA2810; assembly: GCA_002351705.1. Taxonomy (GTDB): domain Bacteria; phylum Pseudomonadota; class Gammaproteobacteria; order Enterobacterales; family Succinivibrionaceae; genus UBA2810. The sequence goes on from DEHC01000045.1 coordinate 8,958, forward strand.
GAGTGCCTTCGCGAGGATGGCGCAGGCGTCGCGCTCGGTTGCGCCCTCAACGCTCCCAGCCATGATTTTCCTCGCCTCGGACACCAGAAGCACAGCGACCCCGGCGCAGACGCACTCCCCGCAGCGCGGGGCGCTCCGCCGGTCCTCCTCCTCGAAGGCGCTCTCCGCGTCCTGGGCACCGCAGGCATTCGCGGCTGACGAGGGAGCTGCCGACGCGCATACGGCGGCGGCTGAGATAAGTCCGGAATTGATGAGTTTTTTCAGGAATCCTGGCATAAATCTCTCCATTTACATACATTGTTGTACTTAAACTAATATCAGCATAAAGCAGGAATTTTTCAAGAGAGAGCCGGAAGAGAAACTGAAGCAGATCAAAAAAACGATCTGCGGCGCTTTCCCTCCGCCTCTGAGGGGAATGCTCAGGAAACGGTACCGGTCACGATCTGCCGCGCCTCTCTGCCGACCCCCGCCTCCCGGACGCACTCTGCGCTAAGATTCAGAGGGAGGCAGCGAATATGAGGCATATTGAGCGGAGGTCTTATCTTAAGAGACTTGAAAATGTCCGGGGAGTTCCGGACATCAAGGTGCTACCTGGCATCCGCGGATCCGGGAAGACATGGCTCATCCGGGACCTCGCGCGTCAGCTCTCCGTGAGCGACCCGGACGCCAATATCATCCGGGTAAGCCTCAGGGACTCCCCGGAGCTCCGCGATTACGGCGCCCTGCACTCCTTCGCCGAGGAGCGCTTTCTCAAGGGACGGAACAACTGCCTCCTCATTGATGACGCTGACCTCTGCCCCTCCGTTGAATATGCGCTCGTGAGCATTCACGCCCAGGAAAAATTCGACATATATATCACCTGCTCCGGCGACTTCCTCACGGTGAGCGGGCTCGGTACTCTCCTTACCGGCCGCACCTTTGAAATTCCGGTATTCCCATTCTCGTTCGCCGAGTTTCTGGAGTGCAGCGGCAGTCCTGACCGCTATAAGGCCTTCAGGGAATATATGGTGAGAGGCGGGATGCCGGGCTCATGCCGGTACGGGAGCAGTGAGGAGCGGCAGAGCTACATCAGAGATGAGGTCTTAGGCAGCATTTTCCGCATCATCAGCGCGGAGAGCCGCGTGAGGAACAGAAGCCTTCCTGAAAGGCTCGCCCGTCATCTCCTCCTGAATGCCGGACGCGCCATGACCGTGAAGGGCATAGCAGCAGAGCTCGGCGCCGCAAGGGGCATGAAGCCTGTGAGGGGCACGGGACCCGCCCTTAAGCTCCTCTGCAATGCATACGCCTTTCACCGGCTCCGCCCGCTTGACATCCGCTCCGTGTACCGGCTCTTTCCGGAAAGCTCGTACTATCCTGCCGATCTGTCCTTTTTCCATGCCATCCCGGGAGCCACGGAGCCGGATCCCCGGCAGATCCTCAAAACCATCGCGGCAATTGATCTCAGGCGCCGCGGGTATGAGGTCTGCACCGGCGTGCCGGGCGGGAACGACATTGATCTCATCGGGATAAAGCACGGAGAGAGGCTCTGCGTACAGGTTTCCGGTATCATAGCGGACGGTGCGGCGCTCAAGAGAGAAGCCGCTCCGCTCCTCGAAATCAGCGACGGCTCTGAGAGACTCATACTCGCAGAGACCGGAAAGATGGAGTATCAGCATGAGGGCATCATGGTCCTCGATATCGCTGACTGGCTTCTCTCACCGGAGACTGCGAGCTGAACATATACCTGATACCACACAGAGAACGCCCGATTTAAGGAGAAGAGAAACAGATGATCCGTGAGATAGTGAAAGACCAGGAATTCCTGCAGCAGCCATCAACAGCCGCCACGCCTGACGACAGGGAGGCGGGACAGGATCTCCTCGACACGCTCATCGCACATAAGGACCACTGCGCAGGACTGGCGGCCAACATGATCGGAGTGTCAAAGACCATCCTTGCCGTGGTCTTCAGGAACAGATTCCTCCTCATGTACAACCCGGTCATCACCGGGCACAGCGAAGCCTCATTCGAGGCCATGGAAGGCTGCCTATCGCTCCCTGGGGATCGTCCGGTGAAGAGGTACGAGCAGATTGAGGTGGAGTACTTCGACGCGGATTTCAGGAAGAAGCGCCGGGTATTCACCGGACTCACCGCGCAGGCCGTACAGCACGAGATGGACCACTTCGCAGGGAAGCTCATCTGACTGATGTCCCTCATACTGCCGGCTCATTATTTACTGAATGCCGGCGTTCCGAAGACAGCAGAAACCAGGATACGCAGACATCAGACAGAGACGGGAACGACGCAGCGGAAAAAAAAGAGAGCCTAGGAGCTTAATGGTGAATTTCTGATAGGGCGAGATCATATATGA
>DEHC01000030.1 GCA_002351705.1 Gammaproteobacteria bacterium UBA2810
ATGAAGGCAGCTGAAGGCCTTGAGAAGGCATTCCTCATATCAGACAAAATGCAGGGAGCCATCGCCTATATCTTCCATGTCATAGATGAAGCATCTCCCATGGCGCTGCAGAAGCTGCTCTATTACATTCAGGGCGTGTATTCCGCTGTATCAGGGAAGCTTATGTTCAGCGAGACCTGCGAGGCCTGGCGTCACGGGCCGGTTTACCCCAATGTGTACAGTCTGCTCCGCGGCTTCAGGTACAGTCCGGTGGATGACGCGAGGTTCGCGGTCCTTCGCTGCAAGAAGGATCTGCTGAGCGCTGGCGAACGGCAGGCAGCCGACCTGGTGCTCGGGACATTCGGCAGATATGGCGGAAAGGCGCTGGAGCTCATTGCACTTAAAGAGGATCCGTGGGTGAACGCACGGGAGGGGTACGGGCCGGACGAGAGCTCCGGTGCGGAGATCTCAAATGACTCCATAAAGGAATACTTCGTGTCCGTCAGCCGGAAATACAATCTCAGCAGCGAAGAGGGCATCAATGATTATATTTCCGCTATGTCCGGGGTACAGACAGGAGGAAAGTCTTAAGAGAACAGGCAGACGTCCGCCGGCCTGAAATCCTGGCATGCGCGTTATCACAGAGTCTTTTCCCGCGCTGCATAGCTTTTTGCTGAAAACGCCGTTCAGGCTTTTGTCTGTCAACCCAGAACCTGGCACCCGCCTGAAATGTGAGAAGGCAGTCATCCCGCAATGCCCCGCGGAGAAAAGTCTTGACACGCCGGATTTTCTTTCTGAGAATGAACTGACATTTTGCTCGCACAGCATTGCGGCGCATGAAACCCCGCATGGCGGCCGGCGCTTTGCTTTAAGGACTCACAGGCATCCAGGGGAAGTGCTTCTGCTGCTGCCTCAGTGCGGGATGCCTGCCCCTGTCACAAGGCCCAAAACAATGAATCAGAACGGAGACCCATGATATGAATCCTGAACAGAACGATCAGATGGATGCAGATGACCTCTTTATGCTTGGCTGCGCTTATCAGACCGGCAACGGTGTCGAAGAGGATGAGGAGAAGGCCGCCAGGTACTGGCGCATGGCCGCGGAGCAGGGGCATGCCGGTGCCCAGTACTTGCTTGGCAAGGCGTATGCCGCAGGCCTCGGCCTTGAGCAGGATGACAGGGAGGCGGTGAAGTGGCTCAGGAAAGCCGCGAGGCAGGGAAATGCCGATGCCCAGTATGACCTGGGTAACGCCTATTACACGGGCTCCGGCGTCGGGGAGGATGAGGAGGCCGCGTTTGAATGGTGGGAGAAGGCCGCGGAGCAGGGGAATGCTGACGCCCAGTTCTCACTCGGCATGCTTTACGAGAACGGAACCGGAGTCGGTGAGGATCCTGAGAAAGCGGTCAAATGGTACAGCAGGTCAGCCGGACAGGGCAATGCCAGTGCAGAGCTCGCGCTCGGGATGGCCTATTGCAGAGGCTATGGGGTGGAGCAGGATCCGGCTCAGGGCATCAGCCTGCTTATGAAGTCGGCAGAACAGGATCTCCCAGGCGCGGAGTATTTGCTCGGGAAGATGTATGCGGCCGGCGCCGGCGTGGAGAAGGATGAGGAAGAGGCTGTCAGGTGGTTCAGGAAGGCCGCGGAGCAGGGGTACGATGATGCAGAGTACGAGCTCGGCCGGGCGTATTACTACGGCACCGGCGTTGAGGAGGATGCCGGAGAGGCTGTAAGGTGGTACAAGAAGGCCGCGGAGCAGGGGAATTCTGATGCCAGTGAGATGCTCGAGAACATGGATATAGAGTATGACCTCGACGATGACAGCGATGACGACTTCGATGACGACATAGATGATGACCTCGACGATGACTGCGGCGATGACAGCGATGATGACAGCGGCAGTGACCGTCCGGCCCCGGACGCCCTGTTTCTCCTGGGGATGGCGTATTACCTCGGCGAGGGCGTCGAGCAGGATGAAGAGGAGGGCGTGAGGCTGTTCCGGCAGGCCGCGGAGCAGGGGCACGGCGATGCCCAGTACTGGCTCGGGCAGGCATACTGCCAGGGAAAAGGCGCCGGGCAGGACATCAGCGAGGGGCTGAAGTGGCTGATGAAGGCCGCTGAGCAGGGCAATGAGAATGCCGTAAATGCGCTGAACACCCTTAATGATGGTGAGTGAGCGCCCTTTAACGCGCTTCCCAGGAACGGCAGGGTGCGCGCTCCGGGGAGCCTTGCAGGTCTCCCGCCTGACCACCTGGGAGCCCCGGTAGCAGCCGGACAGGCTTTATGTCTGTCCGGCTGCCGGCTGTCTTCCGTGCTGGCACAGGCTCTCTTCTTTTTAGGTTGCAGGAAATTCAATGGCATCATCAGGCAGCACGTCGTATTCCATCCGCGGGCACTCGGTAGTATTCCATGAAGAATCTCATGAGTACTTCGTTGACGGAGTGAAGGTCCCATCAGTGACTGAGATCCTCGGAAGATACTCAAGGCTTCACGGGCTTGATGACTATGCTGATATCCCCCAGGATGTCCTCCGGAGGGCCGCAGCAAGGGGCACTGCGCTCCACAAGGAGATAGAGGAGTACGAGAAGCAAGGAGTCAGGGGGTTCTCGGAGGAGTTCGGGAATTACCTCCCGCTCAAGATCAGGCACGGAGTGAAGGTTGTGGCAAGCGAGCTGCCGGTCCTCATCTTTGACGACTCGGGGAAACCAGTATGCGCCGGGAGGCTCGATCTGCTTGCCACCATAAACGGAGATGCCGCCCTTGGCGACATCAAGAGGACCTCGAGGCTCTATCCAAAGAAAGTGTCGCTGCAGCTCAATCTGTACCGGATAGGCTGCATTCAAAGCTACGGGAAAGCCTGCGACCGGCTTTTTGTCATGAGACTCAGGAAAGGCGTCAGCGAGTTCCGGGAGTTTCCGGTTGACGAGAAAGGTGCCCGGGATGTCCTCAAAACTGCTGGTGCTGTCCTTTCAGAGAGCAGCAGCGCAGTTCCGGAAAATGCCCGGGCTGAAAGAAATCCTCAGAAGACTGCTGCGCCACGGCAGCAGGCACATGCATCCTCAAGTGAGGTTAACGCAGCTGCCCGGACGAATGTGAACACAGCACAATCCCGCAGCAAATACTACAGCGGCAGGCCTTTCAGCTTCCTGTCACCTGCGTGCTGGTTCACCCTGAAAGGGCGCCTCAGCAGTTTTCAATTCTGGATCATGCTGATGATCTGGTCCTTTGCCCTCTGCAGATTCAGCGCTCTCTTCTCACCGAAGAATGGACACGACGAACGGGCCTGGTTCATTTTTGTGAGCCTCTCGGTATTCTTTCCTGTCTTTCTGTCCATCCGTGTCAGACGGAACCATGATCACAATCTCGACGTTATTGATGACTGGCTCCGAATCATGTTCACTGTCTATCAGTTCTGCGCCGTTTTCTTCCTGATTTCCTCGTTCGGCAGGTTCCCCGTCATGGATATGCTGAATAAATTGCAGAATATGAGCTTCAACGGGGAGCTCAATCCCCTGGAGACTGCAGGGTTTATGGGGCTGACGGCAGTGGTCGTTACGGCAATCCCGTTGATGGCAATCCAGCTTGTTTTCCTGGTGCTGACGGGCTGCACTGAGGGGGATAAGGGGGAGAACGAATACGGCCCGGATCCGCTCGAAAAAAAGAAGTGACGAAAGGTCAGCGTGTGATTCCGTGCGGTTCCGGTAATGGCGGGGAACCGTCCGGCAGGGATGAACGCCATTTTGTTATGAGCGCTGCTGCCGCGCTCCGGGGCGCCGCTTGCGGATTAAGTCCCTGCCTCCGCCTCATCGTGTGAAAGGTCTCATGGATTCGCCTGGTCACATTATGCGGCCTAAGCAGGGGCTCACCCGGCTGCTCTTTTTCCCGGGGACGAGAGCAGTGAGGTCCCTGGGCAATTCCGGAATTCACCTCACAAGAGGCCTGCCTAAGCTCCTGAAGGCTGCCGGCGCCCGTCACTCACACTGTGCCATGCCTCACTGACTGCAGGCAGAAGGCGCACTAAAATCCTGCCTGCAGGATAAGAGGCACAGCCTGTCGCCCGGACTCCAGGTTCATCATGCCCGTGGAGCACCGGTCAGACAGTTGTTCCCGCTAATCCATGCGCGGAACGCTGTGTCCTGAAGGAACCCATCCATCGCCGCTGGGTATCGCATGCCGTAACAATAGGGGAGTCCTCCTGAAGGCTGTCGGATACCGGGAAGGTCTTATCGTGCCTAAGCCTGCTGTTTGGATTGGTTAATGCGTTTTTGATATTGCTGACTTTGGCCGTATGAGGATGCAGCGAGCTCACGTCATTCTAGAAGCGTTCTATCTATATGATATACATTTGTGCTTTGAATGATATATTTTGTCTTTTTATGGCAAAATTATGTTGAAAACATTGTAGATTCATGTAAAATTAAATAAGATTTAATTCAATATTACAAATTCCTAAAAAATATACCTGACTGCAGATAAAATTTCTGTATGTTTGAGTATGAATATATAAAGGTTTATATGAATAATAGATACGATATACCAGTTCTTCCGTTACCGTATGATCTGGAAACAAAGGAAGTACTTAAGGAACTGGCCAACGCCAATAGGAAATTGGCTGAACTGAAAGGCGTTGCACAAACCATCCCGAACGAAGATATTCTCATAAGCAGCTTAACTCTTCAGGAAGCTAAAGACAGTTCTGAGGTTGAAAACATTGTCACAACGCAGGATGAACTTTACAAAGCAGGGCTGCAGATAAAGACTCAGATAGCCAACGCTGCTACCAAGGAAGTTCTCCGCTACAGGGAGTCGATATCGTCCGGCTTCAATTTAGTCCGGAAGAATAAATTGCTTACTCTGAATATTATCAAAAATAGTCAGGAAAACCTTGTAGATAACAACGTTGGTTTCAGAAGAACTCCGGGAACATTCCTGCAGAATGACAGGAAAGAGATAGTCTATACGCCGCCTCAGGACAAAACAGAAATAGAAAACTCTATGAAAAATCTTGAGGAGTTTATCAACGACGAAAGCATGAGCAATCTCGATCCATTGATCAAGATGGCTATCATTCACCACCAGTTTGAAAGTATCCACCCCTTCTATGACGGAAATGGACGTACAGGGCGTATCATTAACATACTCTATCTCGTGATTACCGGCCTTATCGATCTGCCTATACTTTACCTGAGCAGATATATCACCCATAACAAGTCCGAATATTACAGGCTTATACAGGCTATCAGGGACAGGAACACGGATAACAGCAAGGAATGGGAAGCCTGGATTATTTTCATGCTCAGAGGGGTAGAGAAAACTTCTTCTGACACCATTTCGTTGATTCATGGTATATCTCAGCTGATGGATCAGGACAAACAGATCCTTCGTCCCATCTTTAAACAGTCATATAAACACGAATTGCTGAACAATCTTTTCTTCCATCCATATACAAAAATTGAATATATCGAAAAGGATATGATGGTACAGAGAAAAACTGCAACCAAATATCTCGATATGATTGTTGAGACTGGTATTCTGAAAAAGATGAAGATAGGGAGAGAAAACTATTACATCAATACAGCATTGGCTGAACTTTTCATGAATGTCAACAACGAGCCAGCCGTTAAAGTCGATACAATAGAGTCAGTTCAGCGATAGCCACATGTACCCGAAAAGTCGTTTTCGGGTACATGTCAGAGGAACGTGTACCCAAAAAGCCGTTTTCGGGTACATATCGTAGGAACGTGTACCCGAAAAGCCGTTTTCGGGTACATATCGTAGGAACGTGTACCCGAAAAGGCACTTTCGGGTACATATCGTCAGAATGCCATATCCGATTCCCGGATCAAACCAGTAAAAGATTGTCCTGCCTGCTGACTGTTACTGCGCTCCGCCTCACGGACAGCGAGAGACAGCTGCACTAAAATCCGCTTCCGGGATTCGGAGGTACAGCACATAGCGCAGCCTCCCGGCACGTCATTGTACGGGAGCCCGCGGCCGGACCGCGCTTCCGGCAAGACCATTACTGCCTGCGGCTCCGGGAAAGCAGAAGAGATACAAGGACGAGAGTATATGAAGCTTCAGGACGCTCTGCAGAAAATCATCAGGAAATACGGCACTGTCATCCTCGGCGAGAAGCGCCTCGTCTTCCTTCTCGATGATTACCGGTCATTCGCTGACTATCCCGCAGTGAGGCCAATAATGAAGGCCATCGCTGAGAACGGGTACGGGAAGGAGCTCTGCGAGGCGGCGGAAATCCATGACATGGAGTTCGTCAGCTCCTCCAATGACCTCAAGGAGACGCTCACGGAGAAGCACGGCTTCAGGAAGGATTTGGCGGAATACGCCGTAAGCTGCATCTCATTCGCCATGGGCTTTGAGGAATTTGTTGACGAGCCCCTCGATCACGGCTTTGATCCGAAGGGGAAGGCTAGCCCGGAGTCCCGGAAGGACGGGAGCAATGAGAATTCCGGCACCTCCGGTGGCGCGGCGGAAAATCCTGAAGGGCCGGAGAGCGCGGAGGAGCAGTATGAGCTCGGCAATGCGTATTTTCACGGCAATGGCAGAGAGAAGAACTGTTATGAGGCCGTGAAGTGGTGGCGCAGGGCCGCGGAGCAGGGGCATGCCGGCGCTCAGTACAGCCTTGGCTTCTTCGGCTGTGAACAGGGCCTTGGCGCGGAGAAGGACGATGCCGCCGCGGCCATGTGGTACCGGAAGGCCGCTGAGCAGGGGCATGCACAAGCCCAGTGCAGCCTGGGGTTCATGTACCTTTGCGGCACAGGCGTCGCGAAGGATTACGCCGAGGCATTCAGGTGGTTTCAGAAGTCTGCCATGCAGGGCAACCCGGGCGGGCAGTATATGCTTGGGAATATGTACAGCAGCGGCGAAGGCGTGGAGCGCAATGACAAAGAGGCCATAAGGTGGTACCACAAGGCCGTGAAGCAGGGCTATCCCCATGCCGGGGAGGATCTGGACAGGCTGCTTGAACGCATGCGCCGTGAATCACAGCAGAAAGAGGAACGCCCGGAAAGCAGCGCATCATCCTCCGGAGAAAGGCAGGGCACAGCCACCGGAACCAGGCCTCAGATAACCCCGTCTGTGTTCCTCAGAAAGAGAACCGGCGCTCCGGAAGAGGGGAAAGACGAGAGACCCCGGGGTGAGCGTGCCTCAGCGGAGAATGGCGCGCCTCACCGCGGCTCACCGGAACAGGAAGCCCGTCCGGATCATAAGCTAGAAAATGTCAGGCGCTTCCAGCTCCTCTCGCCCTCGGAGTGGTTCACCGTGGAGGGGCGCATCGGGAGGCTTGAGTTCCTCCTCCGCTACCTCATCATCCTGCTGCCTCTTGTGGCGGTGCACTACCTCTGGTGCCTCGATCATAAGAGCTGCGTCAGCGCTGATGGAGTGCTCTCCGGCTGCACCGGCATCCGGGGCGTGCCGTTCCAGGACATCGCTCATATTTTGGGATACGGCGTCATGGCCCTCCGCTGGTATTATGATCTCCCAGGATGGCTCATCGTGCTCACTGCAGTCCCGCTCTGGCTCGCTTTCGTCTGCGCGTTCTATTCCGCGTGGATAAGGCGCGCGCATGATCTCGGGGGAAACGGCTACACGCTGATATTCGCGTTCATCACAGGAATGGCCTTCTATCTCTCCATCCTCTGCCTTCTCGGCTTTGCCCACGCGAAAAGCAATACCGTGTACATCGTGCTCCTTGTCATTGACGCGGCTGGGCTCGGGCTCTGGGACTATTACGGCCTCCGGAAAGGCATGAACGGCACCAATTACTACGGGGCGGATCCCAGAGGGGACGAGTGACGAGGGACGCAGTGTTGAATGAGTGTGTCCAAGAGAGAGTGAGTCATTGAGCATGAAGCAGGGCCTTGCGGCCGGATATTTTCCCTCAATGCGGGAAAGCTTCCGCCTTCAGATGCCCAGTGACAAAGATCCATTGACATGGCTGACTCTGTTTTTACAATGGAAAGGAATTTTGCTCTTGGGCTTTTGTTCAGCATGCTGTCAGGGAACGGCAGGCAGAAATCTTTTAACGTTTTCGGAAAGGCTTTGCGCTGAAATGCGGCAGGGCAGACAGGAAGGCACATAATGAAACTTCAGGACGCTTTGAAGAGAAGTATCTAGGAATTCGGGATGAGTGTCTTCAAGGAAAAGCACCTCGTCTTCCTTCTCTCAGATTACAAGGCCTTTGATGACTATCCGCGATGAAGCAGATCATAAAGACCATCGCGGAGGACGGGTACGGGAAGGATCTCTGCCGCGCCGGCATGAAAGGAAGCCGAAAGGAGTGCCTTAAGTGTGTCGACCTCCTCAAGAAGACGCTCTCCGGAGACAGAGGCTTCAGGCCGTCGCTCGGCTCCTACGCAGTTGACAGCATCCTCTTCGCGATGGGCCTTGTCCCGGCCTCATCAGTAAATGAGCCCTCTTGTCTGCGGATTTGATCCGCTCGGAAACGACGAGGAGAGTCAGGAGCAGGAAGACAGCACATCAGCCCCGGAAGAAGCACCGGAGAGCGCTCCGGATGCCGCGGAACCACGGAGGCGTACTGCTCCGCCTCCTCGGGCAGGCGGCCGGATCCGCCAGTCCGTCCGGACAGCAGGTTCAGAACAGAGGCGGTGCGCAGTGTAGCCCGGCACCTGCAGGTAAACCTCCGCGCTCACATCCGCTCATCAACCTGAGGTCCTGGGGCCGTATGTTCCTCAGCCTCCTGTCACCGCTCAGCTGGTTTACCAATAAGGGAAGGCTGAGCAGGGCACAGTTCTGGATCTGGCTCGCCGCATGGGGTCTGATGGTTTACCTGCTTTATGCAGTTTCCTACTGGCTCAGCTGGTCCGGCATCATCGTGGCAGCCTTGCTTTTGTTCTGGAGTTTCAAATCCATTGTGGTCAGGCGATGCCATGATATTTGGCCTGACGATGATGACTGGGAAGCTTTTGGCGGATTCGTGTTTGGTCCCCTGATTTTCGGCGGTATTGACTGTGTCATTTACTGGGCATTATTCGACCATGATGATCCTCTCGAATACTGGATGTCCGGCACATTTCATATCATATTCGGGGCAGCACTGTCATTGGTCGGACTTGCAATACTTGCAATGATCCTAGGGGTTTTTATTAGTTTCTTCTTCATCAAAGGCGATGAAGGCAGCAACAAACACGGACCGGATCCGACAGAATAAGGATATCGAGGCCGGGCAGACATAAGTCCGGCCGGAAGTACCGGTTGCTGCGGCATGAGATAGTCTCTTCAATAGTAATGCAAAAATGTGAGACAGCTGTCATCCCGGAATTTTCTGTCGAAAATTTTCTTGACGCGGTCGATTTTTTTTTTACATTGCAAAACGACATTATGTGCACACGCAGAATGCACACATTGCGGAAAATGCCGCCTGTGGGCTGGTACCTTCGCCCATGCGGCAGATAACGGGCGCCAGCCAGTCAGTACTTTAGAACAGATTCTTTATGGCTGGTGTCTTTGAATAACGGAGACAGCTGAATATCATGTCTGACCAGTTTGACAACGTGCCTGACGGTGCTGATTACCACCGCCGCTTCTATCGCGGCGAGGACATTACCTCTGCTTTTGACGATGGCTCGTTCAGCGCAAGAGTAGCTGACGGAACATTCCGGGACATATTTCTTGGCGACTTCATAAGAAAGGAGTTCACGGATCCTAATGTTGACTACGTAGAGTCCAGTACTCAGATTGTTGAGTTCGTAGTTGCTGACCTGGATAGCGCCATGAATTATGGATGCCACATGGTGACAGCTCATCACGCGGTAATCGTACCTAGATGGGGCCTCTTTTCCACGTACATGAACCCAACCGACACCAATGCTGGCGGCTATGCGGCGTCATATATGAACAGAACCGTCATGCCTGCCTTTGCAGAGGGACTCGCTGCGTCTTTCGGGCTCTCGCATCTCCTGAAATTCAATGCTGACGGGCGTTCATGCCTGTGCAGGCTGATGACGCTGTCAATGGTTTTCGGACATACGGTAACATGGTGGCCAGGCAAGTCTTGGTCCGATTTTAACAAAGACGACTGCATGGGCGGAGAACAGCTTGCTGCATTCCGGCTTGACCCACTCAACCTCCTCATGAGCCAAAATTACTGGGTGAGTGATACTTGGTCAGCAGGAAAGGCTTTCGCGATTATCTTATACAACCACGACCTCGGCTGTGTCTGTGCAGGTGCCGGCGGTGCATCACTCGACGCCCCCCCACTACGGCTGGTCGACTGCATACCCAACAGTTCGCCCTTTCTTCCTGCTTTGCTAATCTTCAAACAGCAGTGCTTCAGCGCGGCAGGAGGCATATGTCTGTAATCAAGCGTTTCCGGAGAGAGTAAAAGCCCAGTGCAGTCCGTACGGCGCTGAAGCACGAAAAGGACATGACACTGCAGACTGCCCGTGACTTTGGGGATAAGCACCTCGGTTCTGTTTGAGAACCAAAATGCCGGGCTCTCCTTCTCCGGGGGAGTCCGGCATTCTTCCTCGTGAACCTCAGACTTTTCCTCAGATCCTGATCACCTTTACGTTCCTGAATCCCCTCTCCTTGAGTATCAGCGCCTGCAGCCTGCTCATAACGCCGTTTTTGCAGTAGAGAAGATAGGTCTTCGTCTGATCGAGGTTCCCGAACTCCGTTGCGATCTTGTAGAAGGGAAGCTCCTTGATCTCCGCTCCATCAAGCCTCAAGGGATTCTCCTCCGCCTCGTCAGGGGCCCTGACGTCAAGCACGACATCGCCTGCTCCTGCAGCGGTGACATACTCGACCTCCGGCTCCGCCCCCTTCGGCGCCTCGCCGATTTCCTTTATATCAGTCCAGCGCGAGTCCTCAACTGCCTTGTCCAGAATTGAGAAGTCGAACTTCTTCTCCTCCTCCTCTATCCTCCCGAGGTCCGCATGGATGGTCGGCTTCTGCGATATCACTCCGCAGTACTCCGGCATGGCTGCCGCGAGCTCCTCGGTCCCGATCTCACGGCACTTGTCGATGATGTCCTGCTTGTCCATGGTGATGAGCGGCCTCAGGATAAGGACAGGCGTAACCCGGTCAATCACCGAGAGGTTGGTGATGGTCTGGCTTGATACCTGCCCGACGCTCTCGCCGGTCACGAGTGCCTTGATTCCCTCTCTTTCGGCGATTTTCGCGGCGGCGCGCATCATCATGCGCTTGAGGACCACTCCCATCAGGTGGTGGTCAATCTTCTGTAGGATTTCCCCGACGACATCCTCGAACGGAACGGCAAAGAACTTCACGCGGTGCGAGGATCCGTACTTCTTCCAGATGAAGTGCGCCTCCTCGCGGACGCCGATTTCATGCTCCCTGCCTCCCATATTGAAGAAGCAGTAGTGCACCCTTGCGCCGCGCCTGATGAAGTCAAAGCTCGAGACCCCGGAGTCGAAGCCTCCTGATATAAGGCTCAGCACATCCTCCTGCGTCGAGAGCGGATAGCCGCCGATGCCCTTCCTTGTATTGCTGAGGAGGTAGAACTTCTTCCCGTCAACCTCTATGTGTATCGTAATCTGCGGCTTCTTGAGGCTCACCCCGGCGCTCTTCCCGCTCTCCCAGAGAACCTCCCCGAGAGCCCTTTCAAGCTCGACCGAGGTGAAGGTTTCCTGTCCTTTCCTCTTGCAGCGCACGCAGAAGGTCTTTCCGGTGATTTCAGGGAGGGCAAGGGGCGCGGCGGTTTTCAGAATGTCATCAAGCGACGCGTACGGGAATGAAAGGACCTCGCTGAAGGAGTGGATCCCGGGAATTCGCGACAAAATGTCCGAGGCGGTGTCATTCGATACCTCCACCGGGACCTTGACGAAGACCCTGTCCCAGTTGCCGAGGACCTTCACCCTTATTCCTGAGTTCTGGAAGACATTCCTGATGTTGCCGGTGAGAATGCGGATCATCCTTGTGCGCACCGGCTTGCTCTTCACGACAATCTCGGGGAAGAGCTTCACGATGAAGGTGCTGTACTCCGACTCGTCAATCGCGCTGCCGGAATCACTGCCTTGAGTCACTTCCGCGCCGTCTGCGGCTGCTCCCTCTGCTGCCGGTGCCTTCTGCCCGGCCTCTGCCTCAGGGCCCTCTTCCTTCATGGCCGCAGCCTCTTTCCCTGCCGCATTAAGAGCTTCGTCAGGAGACTCAGCCTTCTGTCCCGGGATGTCCTTTTCTTCCATTTCGCGTAAATTCCAAGAAAAACCTCCGCAATTTTACAGGATCTTTGCCAAATCGTACAAAGAGCACGGAAAACCTTCCATCCCCGCTGTTATAATCCCATCTCTGAGGGTGGGGCGCTGTCTCCTCCTTTCATGAACAGCGGGAATCAAGCCCCCTCTGATGGTCCGCCGGCGCCGTGCAGGCGCTATAATAGCCGGGTTCATTCCTGCGACTGGAGAATACGATGCCGGAAAAGCTTTCATTTGAGGAAACCATCCAGAAGATCGAGGCGGCTGCCTCGGCTCTCGAGAGCGGGAAGCTCTCCCTCGACGAGTCCCTTAAGGTCTATGAGGAGTCAGTGGGGCTCATCCGCTCCGCGGAGAAGTACCTCGAGTCTGCAAGGCAGCGCGTCCGGATCCTCGAGAAGGGACCTGACGGGAGCGAGGAGATGAAGGACACTGACGACTACAGCGCCGAGTTCCGGGGCGCGTAAGGGGAGCAAAGAAGATGAGCCTGAAAGAGTACATGCAGGAGAACCGCGGCCGCATAGACGCGCTCCTTGAAAAGCACATCAACGAGCTCCCTGACACAGTCGATCCGAAGCTCAAGGCCGCCATGCGCCACGGGCTCCTCCTCGGAGGAAAGCGCGTGCGCCCGTTCCTGGTCTTCATCACGGGAAAGCTTTTAGGGGCAGACGAGGCGGTCCTCGAGGGCCCTGCCGCCGCCATCGAGTGCATCCACGCCTACTCCCTCATCCATGACGACCTACCCGCGATGGACAACGACGTGCTCCGCCGCGGTCAGCCCACCGTCCACAAGGCCTTCGGCGAGGCCATGGGCATACTCGCGGGCGACGCGCTGCAGACTTTGGGCTTTGAGATCCTCGCGAACCATCCGTTCCCCGAGAGGCTCCTCCCGAACAAGGTCAGAATGCTTCAGGAGCTAGGCGAGGCCTCCGGCTACCGCGGCATGTGCGGCGGGCAGGCCCTTGATCTCGAGGCCGAGGGGCATAAGGTCGATCTCGAGGGGCTCCTCAGGGTCCACCGCCACAAGACCGGCGCGCTCATCCGCTGCGCCGTGCGCATGGGCGCGCTCGCCTCGGAGTATCTAAATGACGCTGTGATGAAGTACCTCACGGAGTACTCGGAGGCGATAGGGCTCGCGTTCCAGATCCACGACGACATCCTCGACGTAACGTCAAGCACCGAGGTGCTCGGTAAGACCGCGCACTCCGACGAGAACCTGGAGAAGAGCACCTTCCCGGCGCTCCTGGGGCTCGAGGGCGCTAAGGAGTACGAGAGAAAGGTCTACGACAAGGCCATCTCCGCAGTCTCCTCGCTCAGGCCTGCTCTTGGGAGAATCCGGATGAAGGATCCGTCCATCGTCCCGTTCACGTCGCTCCGAGATGACGCCTTGCTCCTCTGCGAGTTCGCCGAGTACATCGTGACCCGCGGATACTGACGATGAAGCTCCCCGATCCCGAGACCTACCCGCTCCTCTCGAAGGTGACCGATCCGGCTGAGCTCAGGAAGCTCAGCGTGGAGGATCTCACCGCGCTCGCGAAGGAGGTGAGGAGCTTCCTCCTCCACACCGTGAGCCAGACGAGCGGCCATCTTGCCTCGGGGCTCGGCGTGGTGGAGCTCACCATCGCGCTCCACTACGTCTACAACACGCCATTCGACAACATCGTGTGGGATGTCGGCCACCAGGCCTATCCCCACAAGATCCTCACGGGTCGCGCGGGCTTCATGGACACCATCAGGAAGCTCTGGGGCCTCCACTCCTTCCCCTGGCGCGGCGAGAGCCCCTATGACACCGCGAGCGTCGGGCACGCGAGCACCTCAATCGGCGTCGCGCTCGGCATGGCGGTCGCCGCGGACCGCGAGGGGAAAGGGCGCAAAACCTGCGCCGTAATCGGTGACGGCGCCATGACGGGCGGAATGGCCTTCGAGGCCCTCAATCACGCCGGGAGCCTCGGTGAGAGCCTCCTCGTCGTCCTCAATGACAACGAGATGTCGATTTCGGAGCCCGTCGGGGCTCTCTCGAAGTACCTCTCCTACATCCTCTCGAACGCGAACTACAACAGCATCGTGCGGGGCGGCAAGAACCTCCTGAAGAACTTCCCCCTGCTGCAGCGCATCGCCATAAAGGGCCACGAGTACCTCAAGGGCATGATCCTCCCGGGGACGCTATTCGAGGAGCTGGGGTTCAACTATGTGGGCCCGGTGAACGGGCACGACCCTGAGGCCCTCGTCACGACCCTCCGCAATATGAGAAATCTCCCGGGGCCGCAGCTCCTCCATGTCGTGACGCGCAAGGGCATGGGCTACGAGCCCGCTGAGAACGATCCGACGAAATACCACGGCGTGCCGAAGTTCAGCCTTGACGAGGGCGTCTCCTCCTCAAGCCGCGAGACCTACGCCTCGCTGTTCGGCCGCTTCCTCTGTGAGAGTGCGGAGAAGGACTCAAGGTTCTGCGCCATCACCCCGGCGATGTGCGAGGGCTCGGGGATGAAGGAGTTCTCCGGGAAGTACCCGAAGCAGTTCTTTGACGTCGCAATAGCCGAGCAGCATGCCGTCACCTTCGCCGCGGGGCTTGCGGCGGGCGGCATGAGGCCCGTCGTCTGCGTCTACTCCACGTTCCTGCAGCGAGCCTATGACCAGATCGTGCATGACGTCGCGCTCCCGGACCTCCCTGTCGTCATCGCCGTCGACCACGCCGGCATCGTGGGCCCCGACGGGCCGACGCACCAGGGAGTGTTCGACATCTCGTTCCTTTTGCCCATTCCCAACATGGTCATCATGGCCCCGGGGCTCATCGGCGACTTCCGGGCGATGCTTGACGCGGCGCTCGCGTACGCGCGTCCGGTCGCAGTGCGCTATCCGAAAGGCCCGGGGAATGAGCGCTCCGCCGAGTCCGCAGAGCTTTCCGAGGCAAGGAAATCCCTTGGCATCACGGTGAAGGAGGATGACGGCGGTGCAGGGGACAATGCCGGAATTGCGGGGGACATGCATCAGTCTCCCGCTGCGGCTGTAATCGCGGACCGCCTTCGCCCTGAAATCCGCCTCGCCAGGGCGAGGATCGTGCAGATGGGAAGAGCAAAGGCTGACACCGCGATCCTCGCCTTCGGCGCGCTCCTTCCCTTCGCGATGGCGGCAGGGAAGGGTACAGGCGCCTTTGTCGTCGACATGCGCTTCATAAAGCCACTCGATGAGGAGCTTTTGAGGGCCCTCGTTGACGCAGGAGTGAGGTATTTCGTGACGGCTGAGGACGGCGTGGAGACCGGCGGCATCGGGGAGCATGCGGCAAGGTTCCTCGGGAGCATCTCCGACGAGGTGAAGGTCCGGACCATCGCGCTCCCTGACGAGTTCATCCGGCAGGGCACCTCCGATGAGCTCTACCGGCTCTACGGACTCGACTCCGCGGGGATACTCCTCAAAACAGAGGAGTTCGTGCGGAAGGAGCGCTCCCTCCGGCGCATCAGGGATGAGGCCGCGAAGGAGCCGCACGGTGAGAATCATCAGGAGATCCGTCACGACGCTCCCAAAAGCGGTGCCGGGGGAGCGCGCCCGCGTGAGAGAGCCCGTGAGCACGCGTGACTCACACCGCGGAATGGTATCCCCGGGGGAAGAATTCAGATATCATATAAAGTGACATTGTTTTAAGGCCGCGTACCGCACTTTGAGAAGCGGAGCGTGCCATTCTGGAGCTGTTATGCCTTCATTTGACGTAGTATCAGAGATTTCAAAGCCGGAGCTTAAGAACGCGGTCGACAACGCCTCGCGCGAGCTCTCCACCAGGTTCGACTTCAGGGGCGTCGACGCCTCCTTCAGCCTCAATGACGACGGCATCCTCATGAAGGCCGAGGGCGACTTCCAGCTCAAGCAGATGATGAACATCCTCATCGAGAAGCTCGGGAAGCGCAAGATCGATCCGCACGCCGTCGACTTCACCGGCACCCCGGAGCAGTCCGGGAAGACCTGGTCGCAGCTTATAAAACTCCGCGAGGGCATTGACCGCGAGATGGGAAAGAAGATTGTGAAGGCCATCAAGGACAGCAAGCTCAAGGTGCAGGCCCAGATTGACGGCGACGCCGTCAGGGTCACCGGAAAGAAGAAGGACGACCTGCAGGCCGTCATCGCGCTCCTCCGTGCTGCAGATTTCGGGCAGCCGCTGCAGTACAACAACTTCCGCTCATGATCCGCCTTGCCCGCCCGTCAGGGAAGAGGCTCCTCCCGTGAGCCTCTTCTCAAGAACCGCCTCGTTCTTCCGCGAGATCCTGCTCTCGAGGCGCATGATCCTCTGCTGCCTCACGGGCTTCTCCTCGGGGCTCCCCCTCTATGTGCTCCTGAACCTGGTGCAGGCCTGGCTCACGGCGGAGAACGTCAACATCAAGACCCTGGGCCTTTTCGCCCTGGTGATGTTCCCCTATACCTGGAAGTTCCTCTGGGCGCCGTTCTTCGACAGCGTCTCGCCCGTCAAGGGCATGGGGCGGCGGCGCGGCTGGCTCCTTGTGACGCAGACCGCGCTCTTCCTCCTTATCACCATTATGGGGCTCATCGACCCGAAGTCGGTGATGTCGCTTGCGGGGTTACAGGTCTCCGGCGTCACGCTCGCGGCGGCGATGTGCTTCCTTGTCTCGATGGCAAGCGCCTCGCAGGACATCGCGCTTGACGCATTGAGGCGCGAAATTCTGAAGGACAACGAGCTCGGGCTCGGGAACTCCTTGTTCGTCAACCTCTACCGCCTCTCGCAGCTTGTCCCCGGGAGCCTTGCCTTCATCCTCGCCGACCACATTCCCTGGAGCATGGTCTACCTCGTGACGGGGCTCTTCATGATCCCGGGGCTCCTCGCCACGCTCTTTGTCGTAAAGGAGCCCCCGATCCCCACGGTAAAGCGCACCTTCCGCGAGGCGGTGTCGTTGCCCCTGAAGGAGTTCGTCTCAAGAAAAGGAGTCAGGCACGCGCTCCTCGTGCTCCTCTTCATCTTCTGCTACAAGCTCGGCGACAGCATGGCGACCTCGCTTTTAACGCGTTTCTACCTCGACAAGGGCTTCTCGAGAACGGCGATAGGCATACTCTCGAAGTCGGTGAGCCTTCCGATGTCAGTAATCGGCGCGCTTCTCGGGGGCATCTGGATGCTGAAGATTGGCATTAACCGGGCGCTGTGGCTCTTCGGGCTCTTCCAGTTCCTCACCATCCTCATCTTCATCCTCCTTGACATGTACCCGACCAAGACGGTCCTGTCGCTTGTAATCGGGGCGGAGGCCTTCGGCGTCGGGCTCGGGACCTGCGCCTTCACCTCGTACCTCGCGCGCGAGACCAATCCCGCCTATACGGCGTTCCAGTTCGCGCTCTTCACCTCGCTCGCCGCGGTTCCCAGGACCTTCTTCAACGCGGTCTGCGGCTACCTCCAGGCTTTCCTCGGCTGGTCAGGCTTCTATTATGTCTGCGCGATAATCGCGGTGCCCGGCATGCTGCTTCTCCTCAAGGTCGCGCCCTGGAGAGGCGGAAGCGACCTTGAGAGCGGAAAGCAGAACTCTTAAGTCTAATAAAAAGAAAAACGGATGTCAACGGCCATTTTCCGGGAAGGGCCGGGAATTGCGGAATGAGAAAAATTACTCTTTTTATCTGAACAGCGTGTCACATTTTCCGAAGATAATCCGGAAATTTTCCCCGAAAAGGTATAAGGCGGAATCAATATCCTGGTGGCTGCGAAATTGATCTGCCACAAAATAATGAGGATTCGGTTAAAAAGGCCACAATATATTGTAAAGGCTCTGTAAAGCGCCGGAACCGGCGGAAAGAGGGTCCTGGCTCACCTCACCATCCCCTGGAATGAAGATTTTACATTGAAGCGCCTGCATGGGGCACGTTTCATGCACAGCGTGCCGGATCCCTGTTTTCAAGGCAAAAACGCCTAAAATCATATAGTTACGTACAAAACAGCAGAAAATACTGCATTTTTCTCAAAATTTGATCCAGATCGCGTTTTATCTTTCCCAAAACGGTTTTTTAACCCGAAATTAAAGCGTATAATGTCTCTTGCCGGGTGAGACGCCAGTTCTCACTTGGGGAATTAAGCCAGGCGGCAGGTGCCGCAAGTCATTAAGAAAAAGTCTTATCTTTACAATAGGAGTAAGGTCATGAGAGAACAGTGGCGCGGATTCCGTGGTACCCATTGGGTGGATGACGTCAATGTCAGAGACTTCATTCAGAACAACTACACTCAGTACAGCGGTGACGAGTCTTTCCTTGAGGGACCGACTGAAGCTACTACCGAGCTGTGGGGCAAGGTACAGGATCTGCAGAAGCAGGAGCGCGCGAAGGGCGGTGTCCTCGACATGGAGACCGAGGTTGTTTCATCCATCACTTCTTATGGCCCCGGCTACATCGATGAGAGCCTTAAGGACAAGGAGCAGATTGTAGGCCTTCAGACCGACAAGCCCCTGAAGCGTGCGTTCATGCCGTTCGGCGGAATCAAGATGGCCGAGGAGGCATGCACCACCTACGGCTACACCCCGAACCCCAAGTTCCACAAGATTTTCACTGAGTACCACAAGACCCACAACCAGGGCGTTTATGATGCATACACCCCTGAGATGAGAATGGCACGCAAGTGCAAGATCCTCACCGGCCTGCCTGATACCTACGGCCGCGGCCGTATCGTCGGCGACTACCGCCGTGTTGCCCTCTACGGTATTGACTACCTCGTAGAGCACAAGATGGCTGACTTCAACAACTGCGGCTGCGGCGTAATGACCGATGACGTCATCCGCCAGCGTGAGGAGCTCACCGACCAGATCCGAGCCCTCAAGGCAATGAAGGAAATGGCCAAGTCCTACGGCTACGACATCAGCGCTCCTGCAAACAACGCAAAGGAAGCTGTACAGTGGCTGTACTTCGGCTACCTCGCCGCCATCAAGACCCAGAACGGCGCTGCAATGTCCGTCGGCCGTGTCTCCACCTTCCTCGATATCTACATCCAGCGTGACCTCAACGAGGGCAAGCTCACCGAGAAGCAGGCACAGGAGCTCATCGACCACCTCGTAATGAAGCTCCGCATGGTCAAGTTCGCCCGTATTCCTTCCTACAACCAGCTGTTCTCCGGCGACCCGGTATGGGCTACCCTCGAGATGGCAGGCCTCGGCGGAGACGGACGCCACATGGTCACCAAGAACGACTTCCGCTTCCTCCACACCCTGGAGAACATGGGACCCGCTCCTGAGCCTAACCTGACCGTCCTTTACTCCCAGAGGCTCCCTGAGGGCTTCCGCAAGTATGCGGCAAAGATTTCCGTAAAGACCTCCTCCATCCAGTACGAGAACGATGATGTAATGCGTCCTGTATGGGGTGATGACTACTCCATCTGCTGCTGCGTATCCGCAACCCAGACCGGCAAAGAGATGCAGTTCTTCGGCGCCCGTGCAAACCTCGCCAAGGCTCTTCTCTATGCAATCAACGGCGGCGTTGACGAGATGAAGGGACTGCAGTGCGGCCCTGAGCTTCCGAAGATCACCTCCGAGTACCTCGACTACGATGAGGTAATGAAGCGCTATGACGTCATGCTCGAGTGGCTCGCAGGCATCTATGTCAACACCCTCGACCTCATCCAGTACATGCACGACAAGTACTACTATGAGGCTGCCGAGATGGCGCTCATCGACACTGACGTACGCCGCACCTTCGCTACCGGCATCGCAGGCTTCTCACACGTAATTGACTCGCTCTCCGCAATCAAGTACGCCAAGGTCAAGCCCATCCGCAACGAGCAGGGCCTCGCTGTCGACTTCGAGATTGAGGGCGACTTCCCCCGCTACGGAAACGATGATGACCGCGCCGACAAGATCGGTGTTGCTCTGCTCCGCTCCTTCATCACCAAGATCAAGAAGCACCACACTTACCGCAACGCAGAGCCTACCACCTCCATCCTTACCATTACCTCCAACGTGGTATACGGCAAGGCTACCGGCACCATGCCTGACGGCCGCAAGGCAGGCGAGCCCCTTTCACCGGGAGCAAATCCTTCCTACGGTGCAGAGAAGAGCGGACTTCTTGCCTCCCTCAACAGCGTTGCGAAGATTCCGTACGAGTTCGCGCTCGACGGCATCTCCAACACCCAGACCATGAGCCCTGACGCTCTCGGCCACGATGACAAGGAGCGTTCCGAGAAGCTGGTCAACGTCATGGACGGATACTTCGCGCAGGGTGCACATCACCTCAACGTCAACGTATTCGGCACCGAGAAGCTGATCGACTGCATGAACCATCCTGAGAAGCCTGAGTATGCGAACTTCACCATCCGCGTATCCGGCTACGCAGTCAAGTTCATCGACCTGACCAAGGAGCAGCAGCTCGACGTTATCGCGAGAACCTGCCACAAGACTCTGTAATCCACTGAGCCTTGCCTGAAAGCTGGCGCCGTGTCCGAAAGGCTGCGGCGCCTTTTTTGTACCTGTCATCTGTAGGAGACAGAAATGACCCAGGGACATATCCATTCATTCGAGACCTTCGGCTCCGTTGACGGGCCCGGGGTGCGCTTTGTCGTCTTCGTGCAGGGCTGCCGCATGCGCTGCCGCTACTGCCACAACCCCGACACCTGGAAAATCGGGGAGGGGGAGCTCTGGAACGCCGAGGACATCATGAACAAGGCGCTCCGCTACAAGCCCTACTGGGGGAACGAGGGCGGCGTCACTGTGAGCGGCGGCGAGCCCCTGCTGCAGCTTGAGTTCGTCACCGAGCTCTTCGAGCTCTTAAAGAAGAACGGCATCAACACCTGCCTCGACACCGCGGGCGGGCCGTTCAATGACGATCCGGAGTGGCTTGCGGCCTTTGACAGGCTGATGAGGAGCACCGATCTCGTGATGCTCGACATCAAGCACATCGACTCCGCGAAGCACAAGGAGCTCACCGGCATCCCGAACGAGAACATCCTCGCGTGCGCGAAACACATGGATGAGCTCGGGACAAAGATGTGGATCAGGCATGTGCTCGTGCCCGGATACACCGACAGCGACGAGCAGCTTACGGGGATCCATGAGTTTGTCAGCCAGCTCAGGAACGTAACCCGTGTCGAGGTGCTTCCGTACCACATGTTCGGGAAGTTCAAA
The DNA here is from genome assembly GCA_002351705.1 of Gammaproteobacteria bacterium UBA2810. Taxonomy (GTDB): domain Bacteria; phylum Pseudomonadota; class Gammaproteobacteria; order Enterobacterales; family Succinivibrionaceae; genus UBA2810. Next base: position 21,249 of record DEHC01000030.1, read on the forward strand.
TGGCAGACTTTGGGGCTTAAATACACGCTTGAGGACGTCGATGTTCCGAGCGACGAGAGCGTGAAGCACGCGAAGGAAATCCTGCACGCAGGGTGACGCCTTCCTGGCACACCTCAATATCCATTCTTTTGCAAAGCCGGAGAGATCCGGCTTTTTTCGTATTCACTGCAAGAGTGAGAGTCTATGGCAGTTTACTTCCGATGCTTTACGTGTTTCCTAATATGCATTTATTCTGGAGGGACTTGTCTTGAAACAGAAAATCAATGTTTTTTGACTTAATCAACATATCAGAATGGCCAGCGTGGAAGACGATTGCCACAGCAAATGCCGGTTCTTTGGAAAAATCCTTTATTCTGATCTGAGCCCACTGAAGATTCCGCTCAGAAATCGCTTGACAAATTCATTTTTTTTTTACAATCAAAATTCGGGGATTATCACTGGCTTTTTTATAAATGTAAGGTTGCCAAGTTTATTAGAACATCCTAATTCCTGACTGAATTGTAATGAACGGCAGGGTGGATCGTGTTCTTTAGGACTGCTAGTGGGAGGCGTTTTACCGTTCATATTAAAGTAATCGTATTACTAAAAATTTTGGCAGGCTTAATAGTATTCATAGTTTATTGGTTATTATGTTTTTATTTGGAGACACACACCTATGGAAGACAAAGATGACAATTTTGAAAAAAAAGATGACAAGGTTGAAAAATTAGCAACAGGGGCAGGCTGTGCTCTTGCAGGCTTAATGGGCATAGCTGGTTTGGTGATAGACATAGGTATTAAGATTATATTTTGGGCTGTGATCATAAGCTTAATAGGAAAACTTTTTGGAATTGATGTGATTGAGATTGTTAGTAAACCACTCAAATGAGTGCATCCTGGCTGTCGGACTGTGTATGCACGTTTTGTGTGGCAAGTCCATGGCGGTTGCTGCATCATCAGTGGTCTTTCTGTAACCAAGTGAAACACATCAGCCAATGAATCCAGCTTGCTCCAGCTATGTTCAGCAAACAATGAGATTGAGACATTTTTTAGTGAACTGAGTACCCTACTGGGCTTTATGTGCTGTTTTATCTATGACGATAAGTACGAGTTGAAGGAAGTCCATGTTTGATCGTAATGATGGAATTTTTGTAAGGATATTTAAGGTCCTCGGAATCTCATATGTAATAATATCTTGGTGTGTGGCTGGTTACCTTGATTTCAAAGAGTCTGGCATATTTTTGGAGAGACGCTTAACCGGTGTGCCTAAACCGCCTTTCATAAATCAGCTCATAAAAGGTTTAATGTGGCCATACACGCTTTATAAAACAATTGAAGAATCACAGCAAGGCACATCTACTGCGAAATCCAATACTTCCTGTGATGAGTATTTCGATGATCAAAATCTTTACCAGATGTGTCTTTTTGCCCTAGAGACTAATATCCCTCTTGAAGAAATTGGGCCGTTGGTTTTGACTGCGAGAGTTGATTCGATCATTAAGGAATGCCATCTTTATCCAAGTGAAGGTTTCAAAAAATTAAAGGAACACTTCAGTAAAACTGCAGACTCTAATCAGCAGAAAGTTTTCGTGGCAATGGAGGCATATTTCAGTACGTTGGATGTGTCTTCTTTTTGTGAGAAATCAAGACTTGAGCCTCTTGCTCCGTTTTTAAGCCCTTTAGGGCAGTATCAGTAACAACGTGAACGTTAGTGCTCGGGTTGGTTCGAAGGTCAGTATTGTGGTGAAGAGGGAATTTTAATGAATAAAATAATTATGCTGGCAGGCTCAGTTCTTGCTGTTATTTTTTCGGAAATAACTCTGGCTTTGAATTTACCTGAGGATTTGACAATGATTGACTTAAAAGGAACAAAATTTATAGTCAAAAAATCTTCAGGAGTTGCATTAACAGGAATTGTTATACCATCAAAGGGAATGTCAGCAGCTGAAACTGCCCAGGACATTGTTAAAGAGTCTAACTGCAAGATCCTGAGTTCATCTTCAGTCATCGAGCTTTTATGCCAAGATAATTCCGGCAGTAGCAAATCTATTAATTTAATATCCCAGGCAGATCCTGACCATATTAACCATATTTATATCCGATGTGGTGAGATCGACATTGCTACATGCCGGGCTGACGGATCGGAAATTTTGAATTCCCTTGGATCAGCGTTGAACGGCAGATAATCTTCATCCAGATGTGGCTGCCGCTTTTGATTACGGATAGTTATCCTGAAGTGTCCGCTATCCGAGACAGATGTTGACCGTGTGTTGCATTATCTCGACGGCTAGCAGTCTGATGAGAATTGACATGATTACAGGGAAATATGGTTGGACGTATTTAGTTAATGCATAGTTGACTAGGCAATGGTGGGTTCTTATGAAAAAACTGATTGGTGCAGTGTCATGTGTCTGCGTACTGTTTCTGTCAGAAATGGCAGCAGCTGTGGGTCTTCCTGATGGCTGGACTAAGATGGAGTCAAATTACGTGACTACCTATATCAATATGTCTTCCAGGGGGTTGGTAACATCAGTTGTTATTCCATCCGATGGAAAGTCTGCAGCTGAAGCCGCCCAGGACATGGTTAAAAGGTCTAACTGCAAGATCATGAGCTCATCTTCAGTCCAGGAGCTTTTATGCTCTGATTCAAAAGGAAAAACAATAAATTTAATTAGTCAGGAAGGTCCTGACGGCCTTAACATCTTATTTATTCCATGCGGTGATAACGACTATGCTACATGCCGGGCTGACGTAGCAGAAATACTGCATTTTCTGAACCCAGATCTTAACAGCAGATAGTCTTCATCAAGATGAGGTTGCTGGTCTTGAATACGGATACATTATCGGGAACTTGCTGTCATCTGAGAGAGACATGGACCAAGGACAGCGTTATGCCTGTAGTTGCCTTAGAGAATTGGCCTTTTTCCACAACATTTTAGTTAGATTCAGTTAATGCAAAGTTAACTATGCAATGGGAGTTTCTTATGAAAAAACTGATTGGTGCAGTGTCATGTATCTGCGTCCTGTGTCTGTCAGAAATTGCAGCAGCAGCGGATCTTCCAGATGGCTGGACTAAGATGGAAACAAATCACGTGACTGCATATAGCAAGATGTCTTCAGGCGTGATGTTAATCATCAAGAAGCTTCCCGAGGATGTCCAGACCATAACGAACAGAATGGTGCAAAAAAGCGGATTTTTTGAGGCGCCTTATCATCTGATAGGCACCAAAACCCTGATTAACAGGGACACTATTATCGAACTGGTACCGTTGGGGGATAACGAGAGCGAGGTGTATTTAACGTTCTGTCTTGATGCTGACTTTAAAACGTGTGTATCAGACTTCACAGAGTTTGTCACTTTCATGAACCGGAGATAGAAGCAGTACCTTCAGGAGAGCAGGTTTGTTGGATGCTGTGCTGACTCAGAAAATTCCTGGCTGAATGATTTTGAAAATCAAAGTATGTGCTGTGTATCTCTTGAGACATGAATGAGGTCAGAGCAGTTCAGGCATTCGATAATTTTCTGCTTCAGGAAGGATCCTGGATCTTTAGCAAATCTGAAGCGAGTTCTTAAGGAGAGATAAATGTTTGAGTGGCTTGCCGCAATAAAGTGCCGCAAAGAGGCTGAAGCAGGAGATGCCGGCGCACAGTGCCGTCTCGGATTTATGTACGATACAGGCCGTGGTGTTGAGCAGAATTTTGCTGAGGCTGTGAAATGGTATACAAAGTCTGCTGAGCAAGGAATAGCTGAGGCTCAAAACAATCTTGGGAAAATGTACGAGCAGGGATTAGGTGTTGCTCAGGATTATGCAGAGGCAGCGAGGTGGTACAGACTGGCAGCTGAACAGGGGCTTGCGGAAGCACAATACAGTTTAGGCTTTATCTACAAGTACGGTCAGGGAGTGCAGCAGAATTTTGCCGAGGCAGTCAGATGGTACAGGAAAGCAGCTGAGCAGGGTGATCCAGCAGGCCAGAGGAATTTAGGAGCTATGTACGCCGAAGGTCTTGGTGTGGAACAGAGCTATGCCGAGGCGGCTGAGTGGTATAGAAAAGCTGCGGCGCAGAATTATGCGCAGGCCCAGGTAAGTTTAGGAGAAATGTACGCCAAAGGCATGGGTGTTGAACAAAATTACAAAGAGGCTCTGGATTGGTTTCTGAGAGCGGCCAATCAATATGATCCTGAGGCTCTGTACAATTTGGGATTGATGTACAAGAACGGGACTGGCGTTCGCATGAACTACGGAGAGGCCCTTCGATGGTTCCGCATGGCGGCCGCGCAGGGGTATCCGCTTGCCAAGCAAGAGGTAATGCTTCTATCCATACTTCATGATCCCAGGGATGACTGAAAAAGAGAACGGACACCGATTGCTGAATGTTGCATGAATTGCTGATTTTTCGAAGATGTGTTGTTTTTTTAATGCGAAAATTAGCCGAAACAACAGAATATTAGTTAAAAACAACGTCTCGTTAGCTGAGGGAGAGAAGTAAATGTCTGATCCGGATGATTCAATTTTCGGGAAAATAATTGCGTTTCTGGGAGGCGCATATATCGTAATAGCGATCATTGTTGCGACTTATCTGAATTTCGAAGAATCGGCTTCGGAATTCGAAAGAGTCACTTTAACCCATGTGCCTAATACGTCCTATATCCACAAGCTTGTACAGGGATTTATGTGGCCGTATACGCTTTTCAAGAAATCTGATGAACCGCAATGGGGAGTTGCCCAGAAATCAAACACGTCCTGCGATGCGTATTCAGGTGACTCATACCGTTACCCAGCCTGTCTTGCAGCGCTGAAGTACAAGATCCCTATCGACAAAGTCATGGAAATAAACCTGCTAGTACTGGTTGATAGAGTGAGTAAGGAATGCGGCATGAATACAAATAGAGGCTACTGGGAGCTGAAATCAAAATTCAACAAATCAACAGACTACAAGGAGATTGAAATGTTCGACGAGTTGAAAGAGCAGTATAGCAAGTTGGATTCATCTGTCCTCTGCGAGGAATCTCTCCTTGATCAGCTTGCTCCGTTTTTTAATCGCTCTGGCCGGTATCAGTAACTATCTGAGCGTCATACTTCAGGATCCACATGAGTCAGCGGTTCTATGTATGCTCCGCTATAGCTGCCGGTGCCCAGATTCAAGCCGCAGGGCCTCGGCAGATCATACTATGAGGCAGTGCATATCCTAATTATGACGTCAGGGCACTCACGCAGGAGGCGTTCACTGCCAGCTCTTTACCTTTTCTTTACTCTTCTAGGCGTTAGCATACTTTGCTTGAGCTGTCCTGGCCCGTTGACAAGGGCTCCTCCACGCTGCGGTCACAGCCATAAGCCGCTTATCTTATAATTGCAGGGCTTAAGGAAAATCCCCGCGGGAGAGATGATGAAGCTTCATGAGGCGCTGAAGAAAGTATTCTGGCAGTTCGGCATAGCCGTCCTGCAGGAGAAGCGCCTCGTCTTCATTCTCGCGGACTTCAGGGCCTTTGACGAGTACCCCGCCATGAGGAAGGTCATGGAGACCGTGGTCTCCGACGGGCACGGTAAGAGGCTTTACGAGAGGAGCCTCAAGCCCGATGCGGGAGACGTGATGTCCTGCGCGGAGAGCGTCAGGAAATCCCTCACCCTCGAGCGGAAGTTCGGCGGGGGCTACGCATCCTACGCCGTCGACTCCATACTTTACGCGCTCGGGCGGATTGACAGTGTCTCCGAGCCCACATCCCACGGCTTCGATCCCTTCGAGGACACCGGCTCCGGCGATGGCGGCGATGGCGGCGATGCCGGGTCTCAGGAAAGCTCCGGCCCGGAGAACTCTGGCACCCAAGGCAGCAGCGCCGAATCAGGAGGCAGCGATTCCGCAGGCGGCGCGAGAGCTGACAGCGGCGCCGGCACTGACTCAGGCTCAGGCGAGACAAAGCCCGGCCCTGACGCGCAGGATCTCTACATGCTCGGTGAGATGTACTATTTCGGAATCGGGGCAAGGCCTGATTTCGCCGCTGCGGTGAAGTGGTACCGAGAGGCCGCAGCGAAGGGCCACCAGGGAGCAGAGGACCGGCTTAAGGAGCGCACCCTCAGGATATTCTGCAGGGCATCAGAGCAGTGCGAGGCCCGGTCGCAGCTCGCCCTCGGCTGGATGTACTCCCACGGCAAGGACGTGAGGCAGGACTACGGCGAGGCCTTCAAGTGGTACAGCATGGCAGCCGAGCAGGGGAATGCGGTCGCAGAGTACAACCTCGGCTACATGTACCAGAACGGGAACGGCATCCCGCAGGACATCGCGAAGGCCGCAAAATGGTATGAGGCGGCCGCGGAGCAGGGGAAGGCCGAGGCGCAGTTCTCCATCGCCTCGATGTACGAGTCGGGCTACGGCGTGAGCCGCGATACGGGAAGGGCACTGAAGTGGTACCGCGCCTCCGCGGCCCAGGGCTATAAGGACGCAGAGGACCGGCTGAAGGATCCCGTGATACAGCTCTTCTGCCGCGCGACCGAAGAGGGCGACGCTATGTCGCAGCTTAGCCTCGGGGACATGTACTCCCAGGGACAGGGCGTCGGGCAGGACTATGAGGAGGCCCTCCTCTGGTACCGCATGGCGGCGGAGCAGGGGAACGCCGCCGCGATGATCAATATCGTGAGGCTCTACGCCGAGGGGCACCTCGGGCCCGATGACAGCGGGGAGGCGGTTAAGTGGTGCCGGAAGGCCGCGGAGCAGGGGAATTCCGCGGCGGAGCTCCGGCTCGGGCGGATGTACGAGGAGGGGCGGCTCCTCCCGCAGGACTTCCGCGAGGCGGTGAAGTGGTACAGGCTTGCTGCTGAGCAGGGCGGCACTCCGGCGCGCTTCGCGCTCGGGCGGATGTATGAGGAGGGGCACGGCGTGAAGCAGGACTACGAGGAGGCCGTGAAGTGGTATAAGCTTGCCGCGGAGCACGGCGACGGCGCGGCGAAGGAGCGGCTTGACAGTCTCACGGGCTTTAAGGGCTGGAAAAAGCGGGGGTTCAGGGCGTTCTTCTCCTGATCCGGGGGCATCATTTCTCATCGTCTGTCCCGGTCTTCCTGCAGTCCCCTGCGCCTTCACCCCGCCGCTTCCGTCCCGTAGCCTCCTGCCGTTTTCCCCTTGCACAGTTTTTTCTGAAGAAATCAGACGAATAAAGTAAAATTAACTGAATAATGCCCGGATGATGCCATGGTAAGGCATTGTTTCAGCAGACAGATGTGAACTAACGGCGGCGCGATGTATAACGAATTTTTCGGCCTGAAGGAGAACCCCTTCTCCATTTCCCCGGATCCCCAGTATTTCTATATGAGCAAGGGCCATATAGAGGCGTTCCGCCATCTGCTGAAGGGCATCACCGAGGGCGGGAGCTTCGTCATCCTCACGGGCGAGGTCGGAACCGGCAAGACCACGGTGTCGCGCCGCCTCATGCATGTCCTTGCGCCGGACACCGACTTCGTGATGATCTACAACACGAGGCTCGAGCCGCAGCAGCTCCTCGCGGAGATCTGCGGCGGGTTCCACATCAAGACCGAGCCGAGCGCCTCCATCAAGGAGCTCTTTGACCTCATCAAGGTCCACCTCGAGCAGAACTTCAAGACCGGGAAGAAGAGCATCGTGATGTTCGACGAGGCGCAGCTCCTCCCCTTCGAGTCCCTCGAGCAGCTCCGGCTCCTCACGAACCTCGAGACCGACAGCGCGAAGTACCTGCAGGTCGTCCTCATCGGGCAGCCCGAGCTGCAGCAGCGCCTCGAGTCGAACGAGCTCCGGCAGCTCGCGCAGCGCGTCACGGCAAGGTACCACCTGATGCCGCTCACGAGGAACGACGTCGACGCCTACCTCCGCTACCGCATGCAGGTCGCCGGGGTCATACAGCCGGTGTTCGCGCAGAGCGCCGTAAAGCGGATTTACCGCGAGACCGGGGGCGTGCCGCGCCTTATAAACCTCCTCGCGGACCGCTCCCTCACCGTCGCCGCGGAGCTCCGCCGCCCCTGGGTGACGCGCGGCATCGTCGCGATGGCATCGCGCGAGATCCTGGGACTTGACTCAAGGCGCGTGAAGGGCCTCTTCAAGGCGACGGCCCTCGCGGTCTCCTGCGCGGGGCTCGCGCTTGGCATCGCTTTGTATTCACCTGCCGAGGCGCATTACGGCTGGTTCAAGAGGCCTGTCGTGAAGACCGTCCTCACCGAGAAGGTGACCGACGAGACGGCGAAGCAGAAGATCGAGGATGACAGAAAGCTCTTCGCGCAGGACACCAGGCAGGCGGTCTCGGAGCTCTCCTCGATAAACGATTTGTACCGGGTGTGGGGCTACAGCAGCGGCGGGCAGAGCCTCACCTGCGCCGACGCCTCCTACGCGGGGCTTGCCTGCGCCTACATGAGCGGGAGCCTCCGGGACATGGTCCGCCTGCAGCACCCGGTGTCCGCGAGGCTCTATGATCCGAAGCTCCGGAGCGAGTTCTACGCGGCGGTGAGCTCCGTCTCGCCTGACGGTAAGGCCGAGATAATCGTGAACGGCGACCGCTTCTCGGTCGACATGTCGTACCTCCAGCAGGTCTGGTCCGGGGAGTACACGCTCCTCTACCGGAGCGTCCCTGGGAGCGAGGGGCAGGAGAGCGTCTCCCCCTCTGACTGCAAGAGCGAGTGCGTGACCTGGCTCAGGAAGTCGCTCTCCCGCGCGCTCAATATCGCGGAGTTCCGGGACAAGAAGCTCACGCAGCGCGTGAGCGAGCTCATCCGGAGCTTCCAGCAGACAAGGGATCTCCCCGCTGACGGCAAAATCGGGCTCATGACCATACTCCTCCTCAATGCGGCGGGCGGCGCCAACATGCCCCATCTTACGGAGAGCGCAAATGGCCTATAGAATTCTCCTCATCTGCTTCTCTTTTGTGCTGTCGCTCGTCGTAGGCTTTGCCGGGAGCGCCGGTTTTTCCTTTATAAGGAGCTGGTACCTCGGCCCCGAGGAGATAACCGTGCGGAAGACCGTCCATGCCGAGCTCCCGAAGGCCGAGTACGCCTATGTCCCGGAGCCTGACGAGAAGCTCCTCCCCTTCCCGTTCCCCGAGAGGCAGGGCGGCAGCGTCGCGAGGTTCGACTCGGGCGACGCGCCGTCATCGTCCTCCTCCTCCGGAGTTGATGAGTCGCTCCGCGAGAGGGTCAGGAAGGCCGCCGAGGAGGAGGGGCTGATTTCCCGCTCCGGCTCAGGCAGCACGCCATCGCCTGACGCCGGCGCTGCCGGGGAGGCCGAGAGCATCAGCGGGGTTCGCCCGATCACCGACCTTCCCGTCACCATGCTGAGCCAGATCCCTGCGTTCACCTACACTTCGCACGTCTACTCGAGCGATCCCGCGAAGCGCTTCATCAAGCTCAACGGCAGGCAGCTCTCGGAGGGCGACACCTTCATGCCCGGCATGGTCCTCACCTCAATCACCCCTGACGGGGCGGTGTTCAACCTCCGGGGAACGGTATTCTCAGTGAGGTCCCTTACTGACTGGAACAGATAGTTAAATTCGGAGATTAAATTGAAGAAGTTTCTGCTGGCGCCCGTCGGCGCACTGATTGCGGGCCTTATGCTCCCGGCCGCCTGGGCGGTGGATTCAGACACCGCTCCTGCCGCATCCTCATCAAGGGCCGGCGTGGTCGTTCCCTTCTCCGAGGTGCAGAAGCGCGACAGCGCGAAGAGGAAGCCGCAGCCCGCCGATGTCTGGAAGGCAAGGAACGGCAACGAGCTCAGGAAGCAGGAGAAGGCGCAGGCTGCCGCTGCCGCCGGGGAGCAGACAGCGAAGGCAGCTGATGATAAGGCCAAGCCCGCGCCGAAGCCCGCCCCGAAGACAGCTGATGCCGTAAAGCCCGCTCCGGCCGCAAAGCCAGCTCCTAAGCCTGCTGATGCCGCTAAGCCTGCCCCGGAGGCCAAGCCCGCCCCAGCGCCGAAGACTGCCCCTGCCGTGAAGAAGGACGCAGCTGACACGGACTCAGCCTCAGCCGCAGCAAAGCCCGCTCCTTCCGCCGGGAAGTCAGCACCCGCAGTGAAGGCAGAGGCCGCATCCTCCGCAAAGAATGACGCGGCTCCCGCAAAGGAGGAGAAGACTGCTCCGGAGGTGTCCGGGAATGTCAGGTACGTCTCCGACCACCTCTTCACCTGGGTCCGCACCGGTCCCGGCAACAATTACAAGATCGCGGGCTCAGTCAACTCCGGCGACAAAGTGATTCTGAAAGGCAGCAGCGGGAAGTTCTCCGAGATCATTGACAAAAAGGGCCGCGACGTCTGGATCCTCACCGAGGATCTGCAGAGCGGCGAGAGCGCGCCCGTCAGGATCGAGCGCCTCGAGCAGGAGAACAGGGATCTTAAGTTCAAACTCGAGAACGTCGACAGCGAGTCCGTGAGGGAGCTTAAGAGGAAGACCGCAGAGCTCGACGCACTGAGCGGAAGGACCGCTGGCCTCGAGAAGTCGCTGAAGGAAGGCGAGGAGAGGCTTAAGGAGCTCACCGAGGACAACGCGGAGCTCAAGGAGAAGTCCGAGAACATCGAGACCATCGAGAAGCAGCAGTGGTTCATGAAGGGAGCCGGGATGGTCATCATCGGCTTCATCCTGGGCGTCATCTTCGTCTACCTCCCGAGCCCTAGGAAGAAGCGCAGCACCTTCGGCAGCTGGTAAGGACTGTGTCTGCGGAGCTCCGGTGCTGACCACGGAGAGAGGATTTGAAGGGAGGGCACCGCGTATGCGGTGTCTTGTTTGTTCCGGGGCTCCGCCGGCGTGACGCCGGTGCCGGGGCATGCGGCAGAAGCGTGAGGCACCGCGCGTGCCCGCTGCCCATGTCAGATCAGTGAGGCTCCGGAGTTCCCTCCGGCACCGGGGCATGCCTCCTGTTCTGAGCAGTGCGTCATTGCTGAACGCTCTCCTCAGCCTCCGCGAGGTCGCGGATGTGCCGCTCCTCGAGAGTCTCGTTCATCGCGGTGCGGATGATGATGTCCTTCACTAGGGAGTCGAGGTCCGAGCCCTCACTGTAGTCGGCCGGTGCGAAGTAGCGGATCCTCCGCTCTGTCATCATTCGCCAGACCTTGCTCCTGTCCTGGGTCTTCGGATCCCAGACCCCGATGGAGTGCCCGCCGTAGCTGCTCACGAGCTTCATGCAGGGGATGTCGGTGTCGCTGTCGCCGATGTAGATTATGTTCCTGAACGGGACCCTGATTTTATCGGGCGTGAAGCTGTCGTTCACCCCGGGATCATTGACATCAAGCACGCCTTTCGAGATCCTGAAGAGGAACTGGGTCTTCCCGGTGTAGTTGATGGCCTGCGCCGGCCACCTCGCGGTCCCATCCTCATCGAAATAGAATGAGCTAGCGTAGATTTTCTCGAACTCACCGGCGACCGGAGTACCCTCGATCATCTCGCGGAGCCCCGATGAGATGATGTAGTGCTCGACTATGACACTGTGGTCCTCCCCGAACTCACGCATCCGCCGGAACCAGTCCTTGACGCCCGGGAAGAGCCTCACCCTGGAGCCGTACTCGCGGAGGCTCCCGCGCGTCATTGGAGTCCTTCCCGCGGCCTTAGTGACCATGAGGTACATCCAGGCGAGGTTGCTGTCCATCCCGTTCTCACGCGCGAGGCGGTTCGACTCCTTCCAGAATTCCCCGACGTCGCAGCCGACCTTCTGTATGAAGCCCTGCGCCTGCATGTCATCCGGGGATAGCGTCCGGTCGAAGTCATAGCAGATGGCGACGACCGGGCGGTCCTCCTTGCGCTTCCGTTCGAATCTATCTCTCATAGGTTGGATCCTCCCTCTTTGCTGACTTCTGTATTCTGATTTATTGCTCTGTTGCGGACTGCGAGTGCGGCGGACCTTTTTCTGACTGAAGTAGGTTTTGCCGTCAAGAACATTGACTGCTCTGGCATAGAGAGCGCTTGGTGGATATTACAGCAAAGTCACAGTTTACTGCAGTTGGCGGTCTATCTATCAGTAAAGAGTATTTATCTATCAAAGATGACACCTTACGCAATCGTCCCGCTGTTTATCCCAGTGAAGACGGTTAACTGTGGCTTCGTAACAAGGATGTTCTAAACATCCTCGAGGATAATTTCGCATGTTTGGGCTGTTGTCAAGAACCCCGCTTGGACGGTAATTCCTAAGAGCGGTATAGATAGGAATGTCAAACTTAGGCCCAGCGGGTGGCTGAGAATCCCCCCTATGGGCCCTCATATGTTCATAGAATTTGTTGCTTCTTGGCTCTTTATTAAATTATGCAGGTGTCCTTGGAATCATCTCAATTCTAAGTGACAGGTTAAGGGCGTCAGCAATGCGTTGGAGCAACGCAATGCTAGGATTTCGTGAACCATTTTCCAGACGGCTGATATCAGCCTGGCTGATTCCTGTTTTCTTGGATAATTCCTTCTGTGTCAGTCCGGCGTTTTTCCGCGCATTGATCAAAGACATCGTTAGATCTCTTTCGCCCTTAAGTTTTTCGTACTCCTCTGCAAATGACGGATCCTGCAACAGCTCTTCTGTCAGTTCATCAAGATCGCTCATAATACGTCCCCATATCAAAATAACTTTACATTTAATACAAAATCAAACTATTCATGTAACGTGATACGTAAATACTAACTGGCTCACGAACTATTGAATGCACACCTCCTTTTTTATTAAAATAGGTAATTTATGCTCTTTTCCTATTTTAACAAATCATCTGATTAGCATTTTGTGTCCTTATTTGCATTTTGAAGCTGAACTAATAAGTGTTTATCAGTTCTCCATCAGAAAATTGAATGTCCTAATATCCATTTTTTCGGTCGAAATACACTTTTCTGCGTTTTTTTGCCAAAGCAATTTCTTCTTTTGGGGTTTTCTGTTGTTTTTTGAAGAAAGAGTTTGTAACAATGATTATCATGTCATTATCAAAAAAGTAAAGTGTCCGTACTACTGAAGTACCTAATTTTGTACGGCATTCGAAGATCCCGTCCTCGAGATGCTTGCTAAGAGGTTCTCTTGCATCTTTTCCTATCATTTGCAGTCGGTTGAGGTCTGATACTACTTGTGCTTTGAGTTTTGCTTCAAGAGTACGGATAAACTGCCCAACCGGTTTTGTACCATCATCTTCCCGAAAAAAGTTCACAGAAAACATACTAATTTCCTAATATGTTATATATAACATATTAGTATCGTATGACGATGATAATAAAATGTCAAGATCTTTCTTTATTTGAAGATAGAGTACAGTTACTGTTTACAGCCGATTTT
>DEHC01000085.1 GCA_002351705.1 Gammaproteobacteria bacterium UBA2810
GTATAACCGACCTTCAGACATCCCTCATAGCGCGGGTCGGAATAGGCATAAATGATTGGTCTGGACTTTGATTTTGAGGTGACGTAATTGTCAAAAATATCGGCCATAGCGTGAGCTCCGTTTATCCCTAATCCATTGGCTTAATCATGGATTCAATCAGATTTTTTTCCTTGTCATTCAACCCATATTTTTTATAAAGATCGTCGTCAGACCATTGTCTGGAAAAATCCTGTAACGGAACAAATTTGAACTTGTCCTTATTGATGTTGATTCCGCTCAGCAGCTGCAGCAGAAGGTATCTTACGAATTTTGTCTTGAGATACCCCAGACAGTTTTCTGCTTCTTTCCGTGTATCAAAAGCACCACCAATGAAATACGAAAATGTGCAGACCGAATCAGGCTCTAGAATATCTGCTGTCGCTATGACTTTGCGCAGTCCGCTGCTGTCGGCATGAGCGGAGCCTGCCGAGGTAGCCTTGCCCAAAATAACCTTCCACTTGTCTATGTACGCGAGGCCGGACTGTACTTTTGTTTTTTCTATATATGACTTGCCGGCGCTTGAAAGCAGTCCAAAGGTATTAGGTCCTTTGGCCTTCTGTCCGCGTTCTGCGGTCCCCAGACCAAAAGGACCCAGTGACGACATGATTGTTGAAATGCTCTTTTCACCCAGCGCAATGATTTTATTGACGATTGCAACCGCGCGGTTATCTCTTACAAAAACATCGTATTCATTCATACGGCGTTTCATTGTATAAAAATTCCCCTGGTCTACATACGTATATTCACAGTCGCCGGAGAAATCTCTGTCCCAAAGGAAATAACTGACCCCGCCGGCAATATCAACTCCGGGGAAACAGTCGGTAGACAGCGCGTAATCAGTCATTTTGCGAATATGCCTGTCATTAAGCATTTTCTTGCGGTATGAATCCAGCCCCATACCACCTGCCATCCAGCGGGACGGTGTAATCATGACAAGGTATCTAGGGTTCAATTTAATCGCCTGCTCTATGAAATTTTGATAGATAGGCTTTGCCTGGCTCTGTCCCTGGCCAGTAGACAACTGATACGGGGGATTGGAAATCACTACATCAAATTTCATATTGAGTATTCCCTTGGGATTGATATTGTGGATAAACTCGTAAGCGTGCGTCTCCATCCCTTCGCGTTCTGCATCGTTCAGAGAATTATCCTGTGAAATGCCGCAATACTTGCATTTCCCGTTCTCCCAGGTGTGCTCTATCTTGTGGTACAGGATATTTCCCTGCACATCACTGAACCTGGTGATCGAGAACGGGCTGTTGGGATATTTGGAACAGTACACTGAACGCCTCGAAAGGAGCGAGGTAAGCTCAGTGATGGCTATCCCATAGAGCTGATGCTGAAAAATCCAGTCACAGCGCTGCTGCAGGTCAGGAAACCTGCCAGCAAGCCCTTTAATCAGACGCTTTGCGATTTCCCTGAGGAACACCCCTGACTTGCATGCCGGATCAAGGAACTTCACATCCGGATCGCTGAAGAGCTCCTGCGGGAGCATATCGAGCATCCTGTTGGCAACTGAAGGCGGCGTGAAGACCTCATCGTTCGAGAGGTCGGCAAGGCAGGATATTACATCCGGCTTGTAAACGTTCGTGAACAAACTCTGCTTCAGCGGCATTTCTGGACCTCCCAGTAATTAACAAGCGGATATTTCCTTACAGGTTCCGAGAGAGCTGTGTCAGCTTCCCTGTCCGTATTCCACTCCGGCATGCCGAAATCCAGCTCCATCTGGTCCTGGTCCTCGTCATGTGTTCTCATCAGGGAATCAAGGCGGTAGTCAAGGCGCTGCACCTTATTGCCCATTGCAAGATCCCACTGGGCAAAGACAATCGGCTCACCGTTGTTCTTCAGCATTGTAAGCGCATCGCCATGAAGAATATTGTGTCGGATGATGTATTTTGCGGCTTTTCTCACCTCGTCCCTGCAGTCAGGTCCGCATATTTCCGTATAGTGCGCGTTCCAGAAATCGTATAGTCTCTCCCGGCACTCCTTTACGTTGTCCTCCAGAATGTCAACGCCGTAAATGCTGGATACAGCAATGATCGAGAATTTCTCGTAATCAGACGGACTGCGGCCGTATTTCCTGCGGACAGTCCCGAGCTTGCGGTTCAGGACCTCAATCACGAAGTTCCCGTTGCCGCAGGCAGGCTCGAGGAAACGGCTCTCTATCCGCGATGATTCGTCCTTCACAAGATCAAGCATGGCGTTCACCTCACGCTCATCGGTGAAAACCTCGCCGTGCTCGGCTACGCGCTCCCTCGATCTGATCTGTCCGACAACCTTATTGTCTTTCAACTCGGTCATACTCTTCTGATTTCCGTTTCCCTGTTGCCATTAGCCATTCCACTGCCGTGAGTGCCCGATAAATTTAAGCCTTTTGGAGCAGATTTTCTGCGCCATTCCTAAAATTCCTTTGATTTCACGCCCCTGGTGCTCCTCTCCGCGGCAGCTTCCCGGGCAGCGCAGCGGCCTATTTTGCCCGAGTCTGCTGGTTTTTGCGTGAGGTCCGCGACTGCGCGGCCGGATGACAGTGAGCCCTTGTGTCATTTGATTTTAACGGTTCTGTCACAGCCGGGCTTCCGCCATATTGCCCGAAGAACCCCGGAGAGCATATTATAGAGACTGCTGACATATAAAGATCATTGAGAATGACGCCCGGACACGGCAGGCAGATGACTGCCGCTCCGGCGGCACAAAGACAACAGAAAATTACGGACTGATTATGAAAGGTGATGCAAAGCCACTGCTTAAACTCCTTGATGGTTCAGACAAAAAGCTCTTCATTCCGGTATACCAGCGCAACTACGACTGGAAACAAGAGAACTGCGAGCAGCTGTTCAGGGATCTCGAGAAACTTATCACATCAGACAAAAAGTCACATTTCTTCGGCAGCATCGTAACCGCCCACCAGCACGGCATTGCCAGGGAATCCTTCGTAATAATCGATGGACAGCAGCGCATTACTACAGTCTCCCTCCTGCTGCTCGCGATGATCAACGCCGTAAAGAACGGTGATGCCAAAGCGGAGAGCCCTTCACTCTGCGACAAGCTCATGAAGAACTACATCATTGACGAGTACTCAACTGACAGCACCAAGGTACGGCTCAAGTCAGCGAGCGGAGACAATGATGCCTTCCTGAAAATCGTGGAGAATGACAGGGACTCCTTCATCGAATCCTCGAATGTCACTCTCAACTACCGTTTCCTCTACGATAAAGTCAAAGCTATGCAGTGGAAAATCGACAAGCTTTCTGATGCAGTCCAGAAGCTTGAGATCATCGACATCTACGTTGAGGATGAGGATGATCCGCAGCTGATTTTCGAGAGCCTCAACTCCACCGGTCTCAAGCTCACCAAGGCCGACATGATCCGGAACTTCGTGCTGATGGGGCTCGAACCCGGGAAGCAGGAGGATTACTACAAGAAGTACTGGGTCAGGATTGAGGAGAACACGCAGAAAAGCAGGACCGCTGATTTCTTCCGCGACTTCCTCACGGTAAGGCAGGGCAGCATCCCGTCGATCGACAGCGTGTACAGCGAGTTCAAGAAATACGCTGAGGACAGGGACACTGAGGAGGTTTTGAAGGACCTCCTCGGTATGTCGAAGATCTACTCGAAGATCCTGTCTCCCGGCCAGTACGGTGAAGAGGTTAACGGCATCCTGTCACGCTTCAATATCCTCGAGATGACCGTCGCCTATCCCTATCTGATGTCGCTCCTTGGCTATTTCGAGGAGGGCGGCATAGACGAGAAGGATCTCGTGAGGGTCCTGGGCTGCATCGAGACCTTTGTCTTCCGCCGCCAGATCTGCGGCTACCCGACCTCTGCCCTCAACAAGATATTCTGCACGCTCCACGGCGAGGCCCTCAAGGCCATGAACCCCGCGAACAGCTATGCCTCATCGGTAATTTTCGTTCTGCTGAGCAAGACCCGCTCGTCAGTCTTCCCCAAGGATGCGGAATTCAGCAAGGAGTTTGTCACCAAGGACATCTACTCCATGCAGAAGAAGAACAGGCTTTATCTCTTTGACCGGCTCGAGAACCAGAAGAGCCGCGAGACAAATGATGTGATAGGCAAGATCAGAAGCCATGTCTACACCATAGAGCACATCATGCCGCAGACCCTGAGCGATGCATGGAAGAAGGATCTCGGGGAAAACTGGCAGCACGTCTACGACACCTGGCTCAACACCATCGCGAACCTAACGCTCACCGGCTACAACTCAAGGTACCTCAACAAGAGGTTCATCGAGAAGAAGGAGGCTGAGAACGGCTTCAATGACAGCCCTCTCAGGCTGAACCAGTTCCTGAAAACATGCAGCAAATGGACGGAAACCGAGCTGCAGAAGCGCAGTGATCTTCTCCTTGAGCTTGCTCTCGATCTATGGCCGTATCCAAAGACAGATTACAAGCCAGTTGAACGCGCTGAGAATGAGCACAGCCTCGGGGAGGACTTTGACTTCACCCACTCGGCGCCGAAGAAGTTCACCCTGAGCGGCACTGAATACCCCTGCAAGGACTGGACATCGCTCCTCGAGACAGTGCTGAGGACCCTCAATGACCGGGACAGTGAGGTAATGTCCGGCATGCCGGAGAGACTGCAGAGTGCGCTCGTCTGCAGGAAGCCCCTGGTCAAGGGACGCTGGATTCCCATTGCGGAATTCTTCGTCAACGTGAACACTGACACGATGTCGAAAATCAGGCTCCTCCGCGAGGTGCTCGATGAGTACGAGCTCGAGCGCAGCGAGCTCAGCATCACCCTTGCAGGAAGCAGGGGCACCGGAGCACCGGATGAAGGCGGCGATGAGCTGTTCCCGCCGGCCGGGAGCAGGGAACTGTACTACGAGTTCTGGACAGAGTTCCTGAGGAGCTTTGACAGGAATCACCAGGACGGCCTGAGATACAGCCGGGCGCATCACCGGAACTGGCAGGACATCCATGCGGGCCTGTCCGGATTCCATTATGTCCTGCGCACTGTGCAGGACAGCTCCTCCGTCCTCGGGTATTTTACGGGAGACCAGGCAAAGGAGCGCTTTGAGAGGATCAGGGAGCTCTGCGGGGAGAGGATCGGTGAGGCATTCGGCGCTGATACCGTTGAGTGGGACAGCGCTGATGACCGCAAGGCCTGCTATGTAAGCATCACCTCCACGGATCAGGACATATCCGACCGTGAAAAGTGGCCCCGGATAATCAGCTGGCTCAATGACACGCTCTCAAAGCTCAGCGGCATCATAGGCCCGTACTGCGGAGAGCTTAAAGGCCCGAGGGAGTGAGAGCAGCCATGCCGCGTTCATGCCGCATGGCAGTGTGGCGGCGGTGAACAGGTCGGCCGCATCCCCATGCGGCCTGCCTTGCATCACTCTCCGATCGCTCACCCCTCGCTCATGGCAAGGAAGCTCCTGAGCTCGCTCTTCGAGAGATCCCCGAGCCACTTCTCGCCCTTCTGCACCGTGAGCTCCGCGATTTCCTTCTTCGAGTTTATGATCTCGTTGATCTTCTCCTCGAAGGTCCCCGCGCAGATGAAGCGGTAGACCATGACATTCTTATTCTGCCCGATGCGGTAGGCACGGTCAGTCGCCTGGTCCTCCACGGCGGGGTTCCACCAGAGGTCATAGTGGATGACCGCAGTCGCCGCGGTGAGGTTGAGCCCCGTTCCGGCAGCCTTCAAAGAGAGCACCATGACCCTGTCCTGCGGGTCGTTCTGGAAGCGGTCAACCATCTCCTGACGCTTCTTCACTGAGACGCCGCCGTGGATGAAGTCAGGGACGGTGCCGAGTTTCTCCCCTATCCAGGAGACGAGGAGGTCACCCATTTCACGGAACTGGGTGAACACAATGGCCTTCTGCCCGTTACCGGTGAGCTCCTCAAGGAGGTCAAGGAGCATCTCCGCCTTCCCGGAGTGCTCCGGCCCCGTTATCTTCGGGTCCTTCGAGAAGAGCTCCGGAGCGTCGCAGATCTGCTTGAGCCGGAGGATGAGCTTCAGCACCCTCGCGCTTCTCTCAAGCTGCGAGAGCGTCTCAGTGACTCCCTCAAGCCCGTCGCTCACGAAGGTCTGGTACATCGCGGCCTGCTCCGGGGTCAGCTCGCAGTAGCGGTCGGAGCTTATCTTGTCCGGGAGATCCGCGATGACGTTTTTGTCAGTCTTGAGCCTCCTCAGGATGAACGGCGCCGTCACGCTCCTGAGCCGCTTCACCGCGTCAGCGTCTCTGTTCTGCTCAATCGGCCTTGCGTAGTCCGAGATGAACGAGCCGAGAGTGCCGAAGAGCCCCGGGTTCACGAACTCCATGATGGCCCAGTAGTCCGCGAGGCGGTTCTCCACAGGAGTTCCTGACATGGCGATGGCGGAGTCCGCCTTCAGTACGCACATCGCCTGGAAGATCTGCGATCCGGTGTTCTTGATGTTCTGCGCCTCGTCGGCTATGGCGACGCGCCACTTCTTATCCTTCAGCTTCTCGATGTCCTGCCTCAGAGTGCCGTAGGTCGTGAGGAGCACGTTTGCCTTCGGCTCCAGCGATCGCTGCGTCCCGTAGTAGACGTTGACCGTAAGCTCCGGCGCGAAGCGTTTGAGCTCGCGCGTCCAGTTGATGACGACCGAGGCTGGAACAGTGACAAGCGCCGGGTCCTTCTCAAGCTCTCCCGCGGCGCGGAGTGCCTCAAGGGCCGCGATGACCTGCACGGTCTTCCCGAGTCCCATGTCGTCAGCGATGATGGAGCCCATCCTCGCGCGGAGGTTGTGCATCAGCCATGAGTAGCCGCGCTCCTGATAGGGGCGGAGCGAGGCCTTAAGCCCATCGGGAACTTTGGCAGGCGGCGTTCTGAGCTCCTTCTCGACGGCCTTCCGGATTTTATCGTCCATGAAGACCTCATTGCCCTCGAAGCTCCCCGAGAGCGCTGCCTCGAGGAGGCGGAGCCTTGAGGGGCGCTGCGTCTCGCCGCGGAGGCGCCTCAGGATGGCGTCAATCTCTGACGCGCTCGCGTATACGAACTCATTTCCGAAGCGCACCAGATGCCCTGCATGCTTCCTGAGCTCCTCGAACTGCTCGTCGGAGATTGCCCGGCCGCCTATGGTGGCCTTCCAGTCAAAGGTAAGGAGCGAGGCGAGGCTCATGAGCCCGCTGCCGCCCTTATAGCCTTTGGCAAGCCCCATGTTGGCGACAGCCATGGGCCTCATAATCCGGCGCAGAGATCTCGGCAGCACCACGAGGGCGCCGCTGAGCTCAAGTGCGGGAAGGATTTCAAAGAGGGCCTTCTGCAGCGCCTCAAGCGAGAGCGTCGCGTGGTCAGACTTTCCCGAGATGATGTCAGCGGCCTCCGGAAGGAGCGCCGAGATGCGCGCCGCGGCGGCACGGCACTCCCAGCGCTTCCCGGCATCGAGCCCTGAGAGTCCTGAGCAGCTTACGTAGCTGCCGTCAGAGCGGTCGATGAAGCCGAGCGAGATCTGGGCGGTGACATCGTCCTCTACCGTTGCGCCTTCAAGGCTTTCGTCAGTGGCGGCATCCTCATCATCCTTCTTCTCCGCCTCAGCTATGGCCTGCTCGCCTCCGGCACGCAGCGTCTCCTCGGCATCCGGGACAGAGGGATCCGGACCAAACGAGGTCCCGAGGATGATGACCGGCCTCATGCCGGTGAGCCCCATGAACAAGGGCGCGAGCCACTGCCCGACCGAGGTCCCGATGCGCCCGATCACGGCGGAGCTCTTCTCCATCCTTTCCCAGTAGCTCATGGTGAGGAGTGCCAGCTCCGGGGTATCCCGGTAAACACGGGCCCTCGCGGCATACGCGTGTCCGATGCTCAGGAGGAAGCCCTTCCTCACGAGGTCGCTGATGAAGATTCCGAGCGAGAGCGCGCCGAAGCCCGCGTCGCTCATCTCCTCTGCCTTAAGCCCCAGCGCAGGGCCGGGTACAAGCGCTTTTCCGAGGAGGAGCTTCCTTGCGAGCATGCCGATGCGCGCCGTGAGGGTAAGCACCTCGTGCGAGAGGATGCAGGGGATCCAGATGACGGAGAGCCCGCCGTCATCCGAGATGGGACAGGGCATCACTGCGCCCGCCAGCACGAGCTTCCTTGCGACCGTGCAGAGCGCGTGCATCGCCTGCGCCGCGGTGCCGGCCCTGTCGAGGACCTCCGCGGTGATTTTTCCGTTGAAGCATCCCGCGGGAAGGGAGTGCAGCTCCTCGAAATCCGTCAGATTATGATGCGGGATGAACGCCGTGCCCCGGTACAGGACACTGAGACCCTCCGGGACCGGCGTTTCCGGCAGCACCGGTGAGACGCCGGACTTGTCAAGGAGATACTCCCGCGCTGCCGGATCCTCTGTCCCGCTGCCCACCTCAAAGACGGTGCCAGGACTCGGGCTTCCGCCGTCGGTGACCGATGCTCCGGCGTTAATCAGGGCAGGGCTCCCCGTGAAGTCAGGGAGCGCCTTTACCTCAATGTCTGACCCCGCCATGGCCCTCACCAGCTCGCGGGCACACCCGAGGACCTTTGAGAGATCGGACTTGCAGTCACCGCCCGCAAAGCCCGCGGGCGATGGTGCAAGAAGCCTCATGGCTGAGCCGAGGAGCCCGGAGGGGACCTTCGCGAAGCTCACGCGGTTCAGGTGGTGGAGGACGTCCTCAGGCGTCCCGTCCTCTGTGTCCTCCGCATCAAGCTCCGGATGGATCCGAAGGAGCGCCGCGGGCTCAATCCAGGCCTCCGCGCTCTGCCCTGCGCCCTGCTCCTTAAGCTCTGCCTTGAGATCCAGCCCGCGCATGGCAAAGAGGAGCGAAGGGTCGCTTTCAATGAGCCGTGAGGTCCGCTCAAGGAGCGCAATCTCATGGCGGCACACATCCCTCCCCGAGAAGCGGCAGGAGCAGCTCATGCGGTCACTGGTGCTCTCGCCGCACATAAGCGGGATCCCGAGTGACTGCAGCCTCCTCACGAACTCCTCGTCGAGCTTTCCGACCTGGAGCTTTGAGAGCGCGTTCGGATCGTTCCTGAGCTCAGTGAGGACCGTCTCCCTCTCATCCGCGGTAAAAGGCTCAAGGCGCAGCACGGCGCGGTCGAACGACGTTGTGCCGTGCCATACCCTGATCTCGGTCGTGAGGGACTCGCTGCTGAACGACGCCTCGCTGACGCGCGAGGCCTTTGAGTCGCGCATAAAGCCTGTTGCCGCGTCTCCCGCGAGCCTCACGATGAAGCGGCGCCCGAATTCCTTCCTGATGAAGCTCCCCGTGCTCCCCTGCGGCTCCGCTCTCTTCCCCCGCTTCTTCTCCTCTAGGGCCCCGTCAAGCTCCTTCAGAGCCTCAGCGTCCGGCTCCTGCAGAGGAGGAAGCGCTCCGCCGAGACCGAGCTTCCGCCTGATGTCGAGGCCCCTCCAGAGGAACATCAGCGTCGGATCCTTCAAGACCGCGCGCCTCTCGAGCCTTGCGAACACCGGATCATCCTCGTCCGGGCGGTAGTGCCCGTCAAAGTCCATATAGTCATGCGGATCTGGCCCCAGGACCGGGATGCGCTTTGACCTTGCGAACTCGCCGAAGCTCCTGTCGAGATAGCCCTCCCCGAGGGCCTTTGCAAGGGCCGGGCGCTTCTCGAAGAACTTCAGGATCTGCTCTTTGTCGTCAGCGTCCAGATCATGCATGCGCATCAGGAGCCGCTTGGGATCCTCCCCTTCCCTCACGGTGCAGCAGAGGAGCTGCATGTTGGGGATGAACGAGAGGCTCAGTTTGTCCTCATTGACGGGAGCGCGGCCGTTTATGGTTATGCGGCGGCTGTAGCGGGGCCCGGCATACTCAGGCCAGCCCCTGCCCCACCAGGGAGTGCCATCCTCATCATCATGCCCGAAGCGGGAAAAGGTCTTCTGAAGGTAGCGGTCTGCCTTTTTGGGAGGTGCGATGAGGAACGGCTCATCAGGAGATTTCCCACTGAGCTCCGCGCGGATCTCACCGAGCGGCACGAGGCTGAGCGGGAGGCCGCGCCAGGCGAAAAGGAGCGCCGGATCCCTCCCGGCCTCCTCCGCGAGCCTCAGCACAACGGCAAGAACCAGAGGATCGGACGAAGCGGAGGCACCCACGTTCTCATTCTTCAGCAGAAGCTCCCCGCCTGTGAGCGAGGCGCCCATGCCGGAAATCATCTCCGAAAAAGCCTCCGGCATTCTGCCGTCTGCGATCTCCTGAAGGCCTGAGTACCTCCGGTCAAGCCAGTCCGCAATCGCGAGAGCCTCTTTGCAGGTGAAACGCTTCAGGATGAGGAGGAAGTTCTTCCTTCCGGAATCCGTACGGCAGGCCACCTTCACCCTGCCCTTCGCGTCCCATGACGGAGCTCCGATGCTCCCCTGTGAGATGAGACCGGCCGCGTCAGCAACCGGAGCGTTATTCACATCCTGGACAAAGAGCCGGATGAAGCCCTGAGCCTCTTTCCCCGGTGCGCAGACCTCAAGCAGAGAATCGCCGGAGATGTTTTTTCCCTCAAAGAGGCTTCCGTCAGAGACATCGAGTCCGCGCCACCTGAGAAGGAGCAGCGGATCTGCCGAGAGGACCTGCGTTGTCTTTATAAGGGCGGAGAGGATCCTTGCCTTGAACGCTGTCCTGCGCGCCTCCTCATTGCCTTTATACGAGCCGTCATAAGCCTCCGGAAGGAGCTTAAGTCCGTACCTCCCGAAGAGCCTCTGCAGATCCGCGCTGATGACGCCGTCCCGGAGCTCCTTAAGGCGCGCGGGGTTCAGATACAGGAGCGCCGCGGCCAGGCTGCGCTCCTTTTCGCTCCAGGGCGCGAACGTGAGAGATACCGCGGTCTTCTCCCCGAGCTCGTCAGCTGCCTCGCAGAGAAGGCGGCCGTTCTCTGCATCAGGTGTGATGTCACTCACTCTCCCCTCGCGGAGGGCTGCCATGGCGGCTCCCGCGACATCATCGTAACCCATGAGATCGAAGCTTCCGATCCAGCTCTCCGCCCACGGGGCGCTCCCCGGCAGATCAGGCGCCTCTTCTGCAGTGTCATCAGGAGCCTTCAGATCGCAGAGCATGCCGCTGCCGGTGGGTTTCCCGGAATAATCGGCGTCATACGGGCCGTAGCGCCTGCTGCTACGGGACCTCTGATTCGGCAGCCCGGACCCCGTCCTCTGGTGGTAGCCCGCGTAGGCGAGAATGTCAAATCCGCGCCAGTAAAGCATGAGCCTCGGGTATTTCGACATGGCGGCCGCCGCGCGGAGCGCGAGCGCCTGCGCGGCAGGATCAGAGCTGTCCCTCAAGGTGTCGCCGGTGCTGCTGCCGCTCCCGCCCTGGAGCCGTCCGCCGCACATCCGGTCAAGCGCGCTTCCAAGATCCGGGGTCAGGAGGTTTTTCGCGAGGCTGACGCACTCCTCCCCCCTGGCCGTGAAATATGAGCCGAGCCGGTTTCTGCTCCAGTAGTCGAATGACTCAATGAAGAGCGAGACGGTTCTGCCGGGGCCTTCCGCCTCAGGGAGGACCGCGGTGAGCGTCGTCCCGTCAGACTTTGCGTCAGCCTTAAGGTCAGTGAGCTTCCCTGCAAGCGCATCAGCCCTGCCGAGATCCCCCCTGCCGGGGAGCAGCTTCCTGAGCCAGGCAAGCGCCAGCGGCTCTGATGCCCAGCGGTTCAGCACAGCGTTCCTTCCCTGCGCGCCGCTTCCTTCCTCCTGCGCCGCGGCAGCGGCAGCTGATGCCTCCGGCAGGATGATCAAGCGGGCAGGCGCAGTCCCCGATGGCAGCTGCTTTACCGGAAGGCGGGGGATATGCAGCCAGTTGTAAAGGCTGAGGCCGCGCCAGGCGAACATCAGGGCCGGATCGCAGCTTACGAGCCAGGCGGCGCAGAGAAGCGCCGCCGCGCTGTAAACGGCTTTATTGATGCGAATCAGCTGGCTGGAGGTCGTGAGGTCGTCACTGTAAGAAAGCTCCGGTGAGAGCCGGCTGTTCACGAGCCTGTCCCAGAGCCCGGCGCTCATCACGCCCTTCTGCAGATCACTCTGCCAGCGCGGATCCTGCCGGATAGTCCCCCTGATCCGCATCATGTCACTGGCGCTGTAGCGGTCCGAGCGCAGCTTGGTGCTGGTCTTTTCGCCATGGAAGTACACCGGACGGCTGCCGTCTGCCGACACCTCGGTAAAAACGCCTGCGGAGAGGAGTGCGAAGCCTTCCTCAAGCTCCGATGAGCTGAATTTCTCAAGCTTTGCCTGAGCCCATTTCCGGCTCCACCAGTTGGGAAGCAGGGCCATGTATCCGGTATCTGTCATGTGCTGCGCCTTATTTCTGAATTCACTCGCTGTATTTTAAGGCATAGCGGCACAATTACGTGAAAGGAGGCGTTCCCCGGGCGCCCGCTCCTGCCACGCGGACGCATTCCCCCGAACTCAGAGCCAGCCTCACCATGATGTCATGGAGAGGAAGCTCTGGGGCTCGCTCTCCGGGAGTCCGCAGGGGCTCTTCCCGCCCTTCTGCACCATGTCCTTCGCCCATGACCGGATGGCCGCAGCCCGTGAGGGCTGGGCCTGGCTTCCGATTATCGTCTGCTTTCAAACGCAAATCCGAACGTAAATTATTTTCAGTTGATTTTAGTTTGTTTTACAAACATAATTAATAATATTTATCATATTATTTCAGCTGTAAATCAAACAATAAATATTTTCATTTGTTTTTCGTTTGTTTTCGCTATAATGAATCAAAACATAAGGACTCCGGAGAGACAGAAAATGAAGGGAAACCGTCAGCTGGAATTCAAGGAGCAGGTAACCGGCAGATTTCTTAAAACCGTCAGCGCCTTCGCAAATTATGACGGAGGGAAAATCGTGTTCGGAATCGCGGATGACGGCACCATTTCTCCGCTTGAGTCGCCTGAACAGGCAAAACTGGACATTGAGAACATGATCAATGACAGCATCAGCCCGCAGCCGGACTATTCGCTGTCTGTTACCGACGGCGGCCGCACCGTCACTCTGACAGTCAGTCCCGGAGAGCAGAAACCTTATTTCTGCAAAGGAAAGGCTTACAGAAGGAATGATACTGCAACCGTGGAGGCAGACCGGCTTGAGCTAAGGAGGCTCATTCTCGCAGGACAGAACCTGAGCTTCGAGGAACTTAAGGCAGAGAGTCAGGATCTCAGCTTTACGGCACTCGGTGCCGCAATGAGGAAAAGGCCGGGCATTGCGGGGCTTACAGATGATATCTTAAAATCAATTGGCCTGATTTCACCGAAGTACGGCTTCAACAAAGCTGCCGAGCTGCTCTCGGACTCAAACTCATATCCGGGAATAACAGCGGTCAGGTTCGGCGATACGGAAAATACCATCAGGAAACGCCTGACCGCAGAGCATATCTCAGTTATAAGCGAAATCCATGAAATCACTGATCTGTTTGAGACCTTCTATGTCTATGAGGAAATAGACGGCACAGTCAGGAAACGTGTCGAGTCAATCCCCCTGGATGCGTTCAGGGAGGCCCTGGCGAATGCAGTTATCCACCGCACATGGGACGTTGCCGTGGAAACGACAGTCTTCATGTATGACGACCGGATCGTAATCACCTCACCGGGAGGACTTCCCCCGAACCTCTCAAAGGAAGAATTCCTGAGAGGAGGCATTTCCGTTCCGCGAAACAGAATCCTGGCTGATATTCTCTTCCGGATTGGGATGATTGAGAAACTGGGCACAGGGATCAGGAAGATCAGAAGCCTCTATAAAAATAACGAGGCACAGCCGGTCTTTGACGTGATGCAAAACTCGATCAGCGTCACTCTGCCGGTAACAGGCCATGCTGATATGACTGATGATGAAAGATCAGTCTATTCTGTTCTCTCCAGAACGAATCCGCTGTCAACCAAGGAGATTGCCGGGCTGCTCCCATTCGGAAGATCAAAGGTAATTGTTTTATTAAAGAAACTTGTGGAAAAGGATATCGCTGTTACCGAAGGAAGCGGCAGGGGGACGAAATACCGGCTCAGATAAGGCCTGCCTCACTGGCATATCACAGTGACCGCACCCCACTCACGGCCCAGCATAAGAGCGTAGCGCGTCGTGCCTCAAGTGCCGGGAGGACAGCAGCCCGCCCGGAGGCAGGCTGCCCGCTCAGCCCGAGGTCATGGAGAGGAAGCTCCGGAGCTCGCTCTTCGAGAGGTC
>DEHC01000013.1 GCA_002351705.1 Gammaproteobacteria bacterium UBA2810
TGCTCATGCCGAGCACACAAAAATAAGGCCGGAACTGCCATGCAGTCCCGGCCTCTTCTCAAAGCTGCGCCCTACATCTGATCAAGGCGCGCGCAGCCCCTGTGCTCGGGGTTGTCGCGGTGGGCGTTCTCGTGAACCTTCTCGAAAATGAAGTGGAGATCATCGGTATCGGACTCGGTGAGTTTTTCGTTCCGGTTGAGGCCGAGCTTCTCGAAAATCCCGATATCGCGGTTCTCGCCTGAATTGTGGGTGGTGAGGAGCCTTGCGCCGTAGAAAATGGAATTCGCACCGGCAAGGAAGCAGAGCGCCTGCATCTCCTCTGACATCTCCTCGCGGCCGGCTGACATCCTGACGTACGACTCCGGGAAGAGAAGCCTTGCCGTGGCGACGACCCTGATGAACTCAAAGGGATCAAGATCCGGCGCCTTCTCGAGCGGCGTTCCCTTCACCTTCACCAGCAGGTTGATGGGGACGCTCTCAGGATGAGGCTTAATCATGGCCACCTGCCTGAGAAAGGAGGCGCGGTCGCGCCTGGTCTCGCCCATGCCGAGGATGCCGCCGCAGCAGATCTTGATGCCTGCGTCACGGACGTACCTCAGGGTCTCGAGCCTGTCCTCGTAGGTCCTCGTGGTGATGATCTGGCTGTAGAACTCGGGGGAGGTGTCAAGGTTGTGGTTGTAGTAGTCAAGTCCGGCCCCGGCAAGCTCGGCAGCCTGCTCCTTGGTCAGCATGCCGAGCGTCATGCAGGTCTCGAGCCCGAGGGACTTGACTCCCCTGATGACCTGGAGGATGAACGCCATGTCCCTTTCCTTGGGGTTGCGCCACGCGGCGCCCATGCAGAACCTGGTTGCACCGTGGGACTTGGCGATCCTTGCCTTCTCCATGATGGTGTCATAGGCGAGCAGGCTCTCCTTTATGAGGCCTGTCTTGTACCAGGCGCTCTGGGGACAGTACTTGCAGTCCTCGGGGCATGCACCTGTCTTGATTGAGAGCAGCGAGCTCACCTGCACCTCGTCCGGATCGAAATACATCCGGTGAACGGTGGCTGCCGCATAAACAAGGTCCATGAAAGGCGCGGACAGGATCTCCAGGACCTCGTCAACTGTCCAGTCATAGCGCGGCTTGCTGAATTTTGCTGGTTCCAACATAGTAAAACATCCTCCTCCGAGGAGGATAGATGCGAACCGGCGAATTAGCAACACCATGGTTGAGATCAGTGCTTACATTTAGCTAATTAATGCACAGTTTCAGATCATCATGATGATCGATCTGTCGCCGTTATGCTCCGGAGACCAGACATTCACCCACTTCCTGAGCTCCTCGAGCACCTTCGGATCCTCATTCTCGTCGAGGTTGATGGCCGAGAACAGATCGCGCACCGTGCTGTCCCATTTGCCGCTGTCCCTCTGCTCAACTATGCTTCCGAGCCTTGCGCGGGTAAGGCTGTTGTTCATCAGGAGCAGGGCCATGACGTCGCCCGTGACCCTGAAGGTGATGCGCTTCTCGAGCTCACCGTCAGTGCAGGTTCCCGGATCCGTCAGATAGGCCTTCCTGAAGACAAAGTCGTCGGCCGAGTCATAGCCGAGCGGGTAGAAGTTGAGCGAGGAGTCGCACACCGCCATGCCGCACTGACCGACCGAGGCCCCGATGACCGCCGAGCCGAACGAGAATTTCTTGTAGAGCATGATTGAAAGGGTCGCCGCGTAGTCCTGCGCGCTGCAGTGCTCATAGGAGGCTGCGAACTCTATCTCGTAGTAGGCTTTCTGGAACACCGGGCCGAGAAACTCCGTAAGGAGCCTGCTGAGTATTTTCGGCTCGTTGAACAGCTTGCTCCGCCTCTCAGCCTCCGCATAGGAGCTGAATGCCCTGTTGAGCCTGTCATTGAACTTGACAATGCCGGACTTGACAGCCGATGCGGCAGTCTGGCTCGCTATCCTGGTGCCCTCGCGCGAGAACTCGGCGCGGTCCGATCCGTCCGAGATAATGGCTGCAATCCAGCCGGTGCTTGCCGAGAGCGCAAGATCAGCGTTTCTCGGCAGCCCGTTGTTCGCGTGGATCCGGCCGCGCGCCGATACGGCGAAGACCTCCCTCGTCGAGGTGCCTGCCATGTTCTCGGGCAGCGTCTCGGTTTTCGCAACGTTGTCAGGCTTGTAATATTTTATGTCCTTGGGTGTAGGGACATCATTCCAGGTGCTTCTGAGATCCGGCCTCACATAGAGTGTTGCGTCCTTCGAGAGGAGCAGCATGCGCGAGCTCCCCGCGCGGTTGGGCTGGAACCTGATCTTGAACCTGAAGGTGCCCATCTTCTGGGGCTTCCCGCTCAGGATGGAAAGCCTCTTGCTGAAGTAAAGCCCGATCTCCTCAAGGCCCCCTACAGACACGACGTTTATGTTCGGGAACAGCTTCTTCATCGACACATGGTAGTCGCGGCCCTGCTGGGCAGTAGGAAGCCTGATGGCGCTCATATCGTCCTGGCTGCCTTCCTCCAGGCCGTCAAAGGCCTCCTTCTGCTCGGGCGGAAGCTCGATCTGGATATGCCCGGTCTTCACTATCTCGGTCCTGGGCTTCTTCATCGACACTGTCACCCTGAACCTGATGTCTCCCATTATCTCAGGGAAGCCCATTATGGCTTTCCTGCTGTGGTTGTAGTAAAGGCCGACGGAGTCGAGGCCGGCAAAGGAAAGCGACGCGCCGGTCGGGAATATCCTGCCGACCGGGCAGATGTACTCGCGGTTTACGATGCCGGATGGAAGCTGCAGCTCGGACGACTCGAAAAAGCTCCTGAACTTTTTGTAGATGTCTGAGCGGTCAAGCGTCTCAACCTCGCTCTGATGCTCGTTCTGCTTCCTCATCGCAATTCTGCCGCTCAGCATC
This sequence comes from Gammaproteobacteria bacterium UBA2810, assembly GCA_002351705.1. Lineage (GTDB taxonomy): Bacteria > Pseudomonadota > Gammaproteobacteria > Enterobacterales > Succinivibrionaceae > UBA2810. The sequence goes on from DEHC01000013.1 coordinate 2,875, forward strand.
TTCAGCTTCTCTGGAGCCTTCGTTGAGTTGTTGAAGTAGCAGACGATGACCTCTGCGCTGTCCTTTCTCGAGAGCACGAAATTGACGCCGTCATCGAGGCGGAAATGCTGCCCCGGCTCAATTACCCTGCCGTTGTCGAGATCATACATATCAGGGAGAGTCAGGTTCCTTATGTACCACGCCGAGCTCTTCCTCACTATCTCGGCAACCGGCTCCCTCTCGCTCTCCGAGAGGATCTCGACCGGATACATCTCGCGGTTGACATTCCAGATATAGAGCGGCTTGCCGTCCCAGCCGACGAGCCGGCTGCTCGTTATCCTGTACTCGTTGTCCTGGCCAAGCGCGTAAAAATAGAAAATCGGAGGGTTGAACCTTATCGGCGTGCCGCAGAACGGGCAGACCTTGGTCATCGGATCATAGACGAACCACTCATGCCAGCACCCTTCACCGCTGCAGGGAACGAGAAGATCCATGGTCCTTGAGAGGGCATTCGCCCACTCGTCGGCCATCGGCCGGAACTCCGGATGGTGGAGGCCCGAGATGAAGGCGCGGTCGAAGAGCGGCTTGAGGTACGGGCCGCAGACCGTATAGGGCACTTTGGCCGGATCCGCAAAGAACTTCTCGCTCTCGTAGAGATCATTCGGGTTGACCCTGTTCGATCTGTCGGTCGGATGCTCGATGAAGAGAGCACTCTCGCCCATAATCAGATCCTCATCCATGTCCGGATCGAGGTCAAGGACCCGTCCGCCGCGCAGGGGATGCCTGTACAGCAGGTACATGTATATAAGGACTGCAAGGGCGTGGCAGTCGGTGCTGATCGAGGGAAGAATTCTCTTCGGATCCGTGAGATCAAGGTGCTGCGTGCTCATGACCTCCGGCGCGATGAAGTCGCTGGTGCCGATGACCTCGGGGTTGAACTTTCCGGTTACGACGAGGCCGTCAAGATCGATGATGGATATGCCGCTCCCGGGCGGATCGAGGAGCACGTTCTTATACGAGAGATCCGAGTGCGCAAGGCCTGCCGCGTTGAGGCGCTTCACCGCCTGCGACATCAGGTAGCACATGGTTATGTAGTTGAGCCAGTTGCCGCGCTCCCGCTCGTCAAGAAACTCGCGGTTCCTGATTGAGGCGAACCACTTTCCTTCCTTCTCCTTGCCCTTGATGCCGCCCGAGTCATTGTTCCTCGAGCCATAGCGGAAGAAGAAGCGCTTCTCGTAGGTGGGGAGCACGAGTCCCAGCCTGCCGTCATACTCGACGATCTTCTGGGGCCAGCAGAAGAGCTTTTCCCAGTACCTTCCTCCGACATCATCGAATATGCTCCGGCGGTACTTACCGACAATGCTCTCGAGGCGCTCGGTAAGCTGGGCCTTGACCAGTTCGTCCTTCTCCTTGTAAAAGGCAACGACATAAGACTTGTCCGGGCTGAAATAAACTTCCTTCATTTCGCCCTTTCCGATGATTTTTGAATCCTCGAACTCAACTATCGAACCATCCGTAGCTTTCAGTTGAATTATCATCTTTAAGAACCCGCTTACCTAAACATCTCAGGAGACGGCATCATGCCGTCCCCATCTTCACCGCTGCCTCATGCAGCGTCAGAACGCGGCCACAAGGGTGCGATCATCGTGATTGCCCCTGGACCAGAAATCGAGCCAGCCGAGCAGCTGCCTCTCAAGCTCGGCGTTAATCCTGCTGAAAACCACGGTCTGCGAGAGGCCGTTCCAGAAATCCAGCCAGCACCTCATGTCATTGAGGTTGCGGTCGGAGGAGAACACCGGATCCGTCACCCCGTCGGTCATGAGGAGAAGGGCGTCAAACCTGTCAACAAGCTTGATGTTTATCCTTGCGGCAACCTCTCCTGGCTCGGTGATGATGTTCTCGCTGAGGAACATGGTCTCGCCGAAATACTGCCCCTCGTCAGGCCTGTTGAGAAGCGCGGAGATGCCGCGGCTCGCGTCAACGAGGCCAATCGCCCCGTCACCGACCGAGAATGACACGACGAGCCTTCCCTGGCTGAACTTCCTGACCAGGGAACAGAGGAACGTGGTGTAGAAATCCTCCCTTTTCATCCCGGCAAAGCCGCTCACCCCGCCGTAATTCCTGATCTCCGCATCTGCCTTGTCAAGGTAAGAGCGGACAATCTCCGAGAAGAACGGCGCAAAGAGCTGTCTGAGACCATCAGTAAACGACGCCTCGTCGCCTGACTCGGTGTAAAGCCTGAGGAGAGCATCAACCTTTGCCGAGAACACCGGGACGCTGAAGCTCTTCCTGAAGCACTCCCTGCCAGCCTCGGCTGCAAGCTCCGAACCGCGCCTCGAGAACCTCGCCGAGCCGGCTCCGTCCGCAACAGAGGCAAACTGCCAGCCGGTTCCGGTGAGGCTGTCTATGCAGAAATCATCATCCCTGGGCCTGCCGTCCTGCGCATGCGAGCGGCCCCTCTTGCTTGCCCCGGCAAGGCTCAGTAACGAGCCGTCCTCGGCTCCTGCGATAAAGGCAGAATCCTCATCCGGCTTCATGAACGGGGTGCCGGCGGGCACCGGGTTGTTCTTCCACAGCGAGACCGAGGTCAGCTCCGCATTCCTGGTGAAGGCCTGCCCCCTGAAGGAGAAGGAAAACGTTACGGTAAACTTCCCGAGCTTCCTCGGGACGCCGGAGATGAGCCCGGTGTCCGCCGAATAGGAAAGCCCCAGCGCGTCAAGCCCGATGAAGCTCACTGACACAAGCGCGCTCTCCGGGACAACGCGCCTCATGTCAAAGGAATATGACACGTTCACGATTGCCCTGTCGAAGGCATTGAACATGAAGAGCCTCGTGAGGCGCTCACTGTTCTCCCTGTCCTCGTCCCCGCGCCGGCGGACCAGGGCCTGCTGGGCAGACGCCTTCCTGAGCTCGGCAGGAGAGCTGCACGCATGCGCAGCCGGCTCCGCATCACCGGACTGTGCGGTGACACCCGGATCAGGAACCGCAACATTGTTGATGCTTCCAGTATCTTCCGCTGACTCTGAGCCAGAACGAACCTCGTCCATAAAAAAACAGCCCTTCAAAAATCAAAAACCTTTCCGCCGGTGCGGCGCATCCGTCCCGGGACGGCCGGTGCATGCCGCATGCTCCGGCCTTTAGCCTATTGTTCTCGCTATATCGAGTCCCTTCTTCGCCGAACCGAAGAACGAGCGCTTGCCGCAGTGCGGGCAGACATTCCATTCATTGTTCTTGACGCAGAGCACTCCTCCGCATGAGCAGATGCCTATCGCGCTGTCATTGCCGCAGATCGGGCACTTCGGATGCCCGTAGAGATGGTCGGTGTTTATCCTCTGGTTCTGCTTGCCGGCATCGTCAACCGAAAGGTCAAAGTACATGTCCCTCATCTCGTCCTTCAGGGGGTAGCAGCCCTCAAGCTGGTACTCCGCAGCCTCGCCGGCGCCGGAGGTCTTCTCGTACTTCACGAGGTAGAACTGCTCAGGGTAGTTCTGGCAGCGCCCGAGGATGACAACGTGCTGCTCGTCGGGATGGGAGTAGACCTCAGACTCGTCGGCTGACGAGAGGACCTGGCTCTTCGAGGCGTCGATGCTTCCGGAGTCGCGCCTGCTGCTCGCCACGCTCTTGCTTGACGAGTTTATGGACTCGGTGATCCAGTCGAAGAACTTCTCGAATGACGCAGTATCAGTATTCTTCAGCAGGAAGACATTCGGCGTGAACTGCTTGAGGATCCTGGTGTCGACGTTGTCGCCTATCGATATGGCCACGAAAGTCGCGTTGTTCGAGAAATTCTCCTTCCACCTTGCGGCGCTCTGGGTCACGTCGTCCGTAGGATTGCCGTCCGTGAACAGGAAAATGAGCGGGCGCCAGTCGCCCTTCTCCTCATAGGAGTTCTTCTTCACGCTGAGCGAGAGATCAATCATCAGGAAGTCCATGGCGTGCCCGAGCGACGTGCCGCCGCCGATGGGGAGCTTGACGCGGTCAAGGGTATAGAGATCCTGCATCGAGACAATCTTCTTCGTCTTGCCGGCGAACACTATCACGGTGATCACCGTGGTCTCGAGGGCGTACGGACTCTGCTTTAGCGTCCTTATGATGGTGGCGATTCCGTTCTCGACGCACTCTATCGGCTTGCCCACCATGGACTCTGAAACATCGATGAGAAAGAAAATTGGAAGTCTTCTCACGCTTACTCCTCCCGTTTCCCCGGACAGTTTCTGTTCCTGCCGGCCTCAAAACATGCTTCCGCGCCTTCCGGCCGGAATGAATAATAAAAAAGCTGAATTCTCAGGACTTCTCCGGCTTGTCGTCAGAGATGTCGTTCCAGCGGAGATAGCTCTCGAATGTATGGCTTCCCGCAGTATCGAGCCTTATGACGTTTTCCGTCAGTGAGCGGAGAGGATCCAGGCTGGTGTCCTGGCCGGCCGCGCAGGCGACGATGGTGTCAACGCAGCCGCGCTTGAGATCGTCAAGCCCGTGCCTTACGTCATCGCAGGGCTCTCCGTCTGTCACAATGAATACGATCGGCTTCCAGTCGCCCTTTTCTGCCGCGGACGGCATCACGACATCCTCTTCTATGCTGCGCGCGAGAAGCTCGAGGGCCTCGCCTAGCATGGTGCAGCCATGCGGCTCGAAATCAGGGACTGCGAGATCCTGCACGCTCGTGAGTGGGACTGCCTCGGATGCATGATCACCGAACGTGATTATGCTTACGAAAACAGTCTCCTTCGCAGACTGGTTTCTTTTAAGGCATGAGAGAAGAACCTGGACGCCGGTTTTCATTGAGATAATCGGCTCTCCGCGCATCGATCCGGAAACATCGAGCAAAAGATATACAGGCAGTCTTCTCATTGCAATCCTCCTCCGGAGATTATACTAATTTCCGGCAGAACAGCATATACGAGAGTTGCAGAATTGGATATCTGATCAAGAAGTTAAGGCGAAAGGCCGGGCAGAATCCCGGGCCCTGCGGCCACGCGCTTCCGGGAATATGCCCACCGCGCGGAGCCCGGTTTATCGGATTCCCCTCAGACGCTATAATTGGGCCATGGAATCGAAGTCACTCTGCGCAATATTCTGCATGTCCTTAGCCGCAGCCCTCTCTCTGGGCTGCGAGGACAGGCCGTCGCTCCCTGCCGGGGGCGGCCTTTCCTTCTGCGCCTCCTCGGAGCTCAGGACACCGGCACCCTGGATAGAGGACCTGAACCAAACCAGCGCCTCGGCGGCAGCCAACATGTTCGACCGCCTTATAGAGCCTGATCCGGAATCGCCCCACGGATTCAGGCCCTCGCTCGCCGAATCATGGGAGGTAAGCCGTGACGGTCTCGACTACACATTCCATCTGAGGGACGGGGTCGAGTTTCACGGCAGCAGGTTCTTCGTGCCGTCCAGGCCGATGGATTCCAGCGACGTCGTCTTCAGCTTCGAGAAGCTCCTCAGAAGCGACAGCCCCTACTACCTGAACGACCATGAGCTGCTCCGCTTCCCCGTGCAGTCCGGGATGACGGATCTGCTGAAGTCAGTCACCGCTCCCGACCGTAGCACTGTCGTCTTCAGGCTGCACCGCCCGGACCCCTCATTCCTCAGAATAATCTCATCGGATTTCGCGGTGATCGTCTCGAAGGAATACGCTGATTTCCTGGAAGGCTTCGGCCGGAACCCGGACTTCTTCAACAGCCATCCAATCGGCACCGGACCGTTCATGTTCGATGAGTTCCGCGGCGGGAAGTACCTCCGTCTCAGAAGCTTCAGCCATTACTGGAAAGGCGGCGGACGCGGGAATGTCAGGACCCTGGTGTTCGACTTCACCGACATACAGTGGCGCAGGATGATCAAGCTCATGACCAATGAATGCCAGGTCATGAACTCCCCTGCGGTATCGGATCTTGAGTTCCTCGGCAAGAACAGGAACACCAGCGTATACCGCAGGGAATTCCTCAACGAGATCCTGCTGGCCTTCAACACCGACTCGTCAGCGATGCACAACCCGTTCGTGCGCGAGGCCATAATCAGGGCCATCGACCGGAGCGCCGTACAGAAAATCATCTCGTTCGACGAGGGGCTCGCCGGCGATGACATAATCCCCGAGACAGCATCCGGGCATGACGGCAAAACAGGCCAGGCGGTCTACCCGTTCAGCATCGAGCACGCAAGGCAGCTCATAACCGCATCCGAGGCGAATCTTCCCCTTGAGCTCACCGTCTGGGCCGACAGGACCAACCTCAACAATGAGTACCGCGACTCGAGGCTCTACCAGATCCTCCGGCACGAGCTTGCCGAAATCGGCATAAAGCTCAAGATAATCAGGATGAGCCGCAGCGCGATGAGGACCCACCGCGCGAAGGGGCGCTATGATCTCGCAATCATCAACGCCCAGTTTCCGCTCAGCGACCCATCGGATGAAATACGCAGGGTTTTCGGCTGCGCCGGCGCGGATGACAACTTCTCGAATTTCTGCGACGAGAGGACCAGGCTCGACCTCGAGAAGCTCAGGGCCGAGCCTGACGAGGCGGAGAGGGTCAGGATCTCGCGGGAAATCGGGAGGCGCGCAGTTGAGGCCATGTCGTTCATCCCTCTCGCCCGCTCGCAGGACACCTACGTCACCCGGAAAAATATCAGCGGGGTGAAAAAGACGCAGAATGAAGGTCTCTCGTTTCTGAATACGGTCATAGGCAGCGATGATTAGATTTATCCTGAACAGGCTTGTAACGCTCGCGGGGCTGCTCTTCCTGCTCTCGGTCATTACGTTCTGGGTCAATGTCAGAATCTACGGCATTGACCTCAAGGGACAGGCGCTTCCCGAGTACGCGAAATACATGCAGAACCTCCTCAGCCTCAATCTCGGCACGTCTGACATAACCGGGCAGCCGGTCACGGACCTCATCAGCGGGACTCTCCCCTCGACCCTGGGACTCCTCCTGTCGTCATTCATAATCGCCCTCATCACGGGGACGGTCTGCGGCTCGACGGCTGCCCTGACCCTGGACAGGAAGACCAGCACGGTCATAACTGATGTCTCGATATTCGTCTCGTCAGTGCCGGTGTTCCTCATCTCGGTCTTCCTCATAATCGCCGTCTCGCTCAGCGTGGCCGCGATTCCGTCATCCGACGAGCTCAGCTACTTCTACGATGTGCCGGATATCACCGGCATAAAGCTCATAGACATACTGCTCATGGACTCTGACATGAAGGAGGAAATACTCGTCAACTGCCTGCTGCACCTCGTCCTTCCCGCCATAACCATATCGGTCCTGCCGGCAGCCGAGCTCACGAGGATCACCAGGAACTCCCTCCGGAACGTGATGCGCCAGCACTACATGCAGGCGGCTCTGAGCCGGGGCTGGAGCATTTTCTACATTGTCCTCTTCCACGGCCTCAGGAACGCACTCCCGGAGATATTCGTCAGGCTGCCGGTGCTCATCAACATCTACTTTACGGCCATCGTGATCGCCGAGTTCGTCTTCAACTGGCCCGGGACAGGGAACCTCCTCATAACTGCAGCCCAGGACAGGGACAGACCGGTCATCATGGGGATTTTCCTCTTCACCGCGGCTGTGCTGCTTACCGTGAACTCGGTATTCAGCCTGCTTGCAAGATTCACCAGGCCGGAAATCACGGAGCAGGCAAAATGAGCAGCAGCACATACGGGCCGGTACGGCACTCTATCTCCTGCCTGTGGAGGACTTTCAGGAGCAGGCCGCTGTTCCTCGCGGGACTTCTGGGCCTCGTCTGCTACATCATAATAATAGCGGCAGGCACGCTGTTCATGGGACTTGATCCTTACAGGCAGAACATCTCGGAATACTTCATCCCGCCGTCGCTGAGCTTCAGCTTCGAGACCGGCTTCAACCGCTTCATCATGGGAACGGATGATTTAGGGCGCGACATCTTCGCGAGGGTCGTGTTCGGCGCCCGCAACACCCTGCTCGCAGCAGGCATCGCCGCCGCGGCCGCAGCCGCCGCAGGCATTGCCGCCGGGTTCGCCGCGGCAATCTCCGGCAATCCCCTGCTTAATCTCCTCCGGAGGACCATGCTGTTCCTCGCCGCCACGCCGTCCGTGCTCATAGCAGTGCTCATGACCGCCATCGTCGAGCCTTCCCTCCGGCATGCGTCGGAGGCCGTGGCGCTCTCGCTCCTCCCCGGATTCATCTCGTCATCATACCGCACGGCAGTGGACGAGCTCAGGAAGAAATACGTCATAGCGCTCAGATCCGACGGCGCCGGCAAAATGTACATAACGTACATACTTTTCCGCAACACTGCATACATTTTTGCCGGCATGACCGCAAGGGCATTCTCCACTGCCGTCATAGACATCGCCTCCATCTGCTTCCTCGGGCTCGGCGCGCATCACGCAACCCCGGAGCTCGGTCTGATGATCTCGGAGGGCATGGCCTTCATCTACCGCGGCAATTACTGGTGCATAATATTCCCCGGGATCGCCATCGTCTCAGCCGTGCTGATAATCAACATCGTGGGAAGCGCTCTCAAGACCGCTATAAGAAAGGGAGTTTCTGAAAATGCCTCTTCTTGATCTGAAGAATCTCTCCATCAGCAGGGGCGAGGGAGAGCGGAACAGGATAATCGACAGCGTCAGCCTGACCATAGATCAGGGTGACATCAGGGCTCTCGTGGGCGTGTCGGGCGCTGGCATGAGCCTCATCATGACGGCGATAGTCGGAATCAGGAGAAGCGGGCTCACCTACAGCGCGGAAAGATACAGGATTGACGGCACTGACGTGCTGAAGCTCTCCCCTGCGAAAAAGAGAAAGTTCATCGGAAAGAAAATCTTCATCATCTTCCAGGATCCCAGGATGAACCTCGATCCGGCCATGACCATCAGGAGACAGTTCAGGGAAGTCCTCTCGCTGAGGAACTTCCACGACCGCTGGTACAGGTACCCAGGCTGGAAAAAAAGACGCATGGAGAACCTCCTCATCAGAGTGGGAATCAGCAACTACCAGAAGGTTCTCGGCTCGAAGCCCGGGCAGCTCACTGACATAGAGTGCCGCAAGGTCAACATCGCCCTCGCTCTCGCCTACGAGCCAGAGCTTCTTATCGCTGACGAGCCGCTCTCCGCCATGTCAGTCTCATCGGAGAGCCAGATCCTCTCCCTCCTCGACAGCGTCAACAAGAACGAGCACCTGACCATGCTGATAGGGACCAATGACCTGGCGCCCATCGCGAACCTTGCTGGCTCGGTCTCGCTCCTGTACGCCGGACAGATCGTCGAGACCGGGAAAACGCAGGCAGTCCTCAGCAGCCCGAAGCATCCGTACACCAGGCGCCTCATCAAATCAATGAACGAGATGGGCGGCGCGCTTGATCATGACGAGATGTTCTCCGAGCTCGGTGGGATCTTCCCGTCCTGGCCGGAGCTCCCGGTCGGCTGCCGGTTCGGCCCGCGCTGCCCCATTGCCGAGAGGATCTGCCTCAGGACGCCTCCTGCGGTGAAGCTGCCGCAGGGGCATGTCTGGAGATGCCATTTCAGCAAGCCGGACGAGGAATAAGGTAAACACTAAAGGGGCAGACGGGTGAACACTTCAGACCAGCCGATTCTCAGCGTGAGGCATCTTTCCCTGGAGACGGGCGTGCTGTCGCTTCGCTCGCTGCTGCTTGAGAGGAAGCTCTTCAGGAAAACATCCATCCTGAAAAACATCAGCTTTGAGCTCGGCCGCGGGGAATGCCTGGTCATAATGGACGACGGCAGAAGCCATCTGCCAGTCCTCATAGAAATCCTCGCAGGGCTAAGGAAGCAGACCAGCGGCCTCATTCTCTGCAGCGGCAAGGTGCTGACCGCGGACAATCCGAGGAGAAACAGCATCATCAGGCCGATTTTCGCGCGCAGCGATAAAACGCTCGAAAACGGCCTCGACATCGGGACAACGCTTGACATACCGCTCCGCTTCTCGACGGAGCTCAGGGCTGACGAGCGGGCCGCAAGGATCAGGCGCACACTTGAGCTTCTGAGGCTTCCTCCGGACATCGTCGCAGAGCATGCCTGGGATCTCTCGCCGGTCGAGAACATGCGGGTATCGCTTGCGAGGGCCCTGGTCCTGAAGCCCAGGATACTGGTCTCCAACTCCGCATTCATGGATCTCGCCCCGACAATCAGGGCCGAGATGATGAACATATCGCTGCGCCTCAGGAGCGAGTATCACATTACCCAGATTTTTGCGGCAAGAAACATCGACATCGCAAGGAAAATCAGCGACAGGATCCTGATCCTTGCCAACGGGGCCGTGGAGGAGTTCGGAGAAACGGATCAGGTCCTCGGAAACCCGCAGGCGGCAGGCACGAAGAAGATCCTGGAGAACTTCTCGACCAGGTACAGGTACTCCCCGGAGAAGTCCTGACCGCAGCAGGCACAAAAAAAGGGCTCCGCGGAGCCCCTCTTCATTGAAATCAGTCTTTGGGTCAGCCGAGCTTGGCGGCGAGCTCCTCGCTGATCTTCTCGACCGGCTGGCAGCCGTCAACCGAGACGAACTTAACCTTGCCGGATTCCGCATCCTTCTTATAGTATGCGACAAGGGGCTCGGTCTGTGAATGGTAAACCTTGAGGCGGGCGCGGACAGTCTCCTCCTGATCATCAGGACGGATTACCAGGGGCTCGCCGGTAACGTCATCCTTGCCCTCAACCTTCGGGGGATTGTAGACAACGTGGTAGGTGCGGCCGGAGGCAAGATGGACCCTGCGGCCGGACATGCGCCTTACGATGGAGTCATCAGGAACAACGAGCTCGACGACGAAGTCAACGTCAATGCCGTTGGTCTTCATGGCGTCAGCCTGGGCGATTGTTCTCGGGAATCCGTCAAGAAGGTAGCCGTTCGCGCAGTCAGGCTGCTTCACGCGATCCTTGACGAGGCCGATGATGATGTCATCGGAAACCAGGCCGCCCTTGTCCATGATTGCCTTGGCAGCCTTGCCGAGCTCCGTGCCGGCCTTGACTGCTGCCCTGAGCATGTCGCCGGTGGAAATCTGAGGAATGGAATACTTTTTGGTCAGGAACTGGGACTGAGTTCCCTTTCCTGCACCAGGAGCACCTAACAGAATAATCTTCACTTGCTTTATTCCCAATTATTTACAGAAAACTACTGCAGAATTTTCCGGTAAAAGGAGCCTCTTGTCAATGACGGGGTAGAGTGAAATCATGTAGCGATCCAGTTCACAAAAAA
>DEHC01000039.1:0-13599 GCA_002351705.1 Gammaproteobacteria bacterium UBA2810
AGGACGGCTGTGAATAGTAACCGCGGTCTGGCACTTTTGAGTGAGATAGCGGAACCACACCGGGAAAACTTCCGCCCATGAGTAATGATCGAAAAGATCCCAGGATTCCTTCAGGTGATCCTCCTCCCCTTCCGGATCAAACGAGTCATCGGCAAACCGGCAGCCGAACAGGTCCTCAGTGTAACCTTCTATGGATTCTGGCATCATGACTTCCTTTCCTGAGCACTATGGACGGCGATTTCCGAACGCCCTGGTTTCATTGTAAGAAAATTTCAGGCTGTCAGCGGAATTCTCCTCCCGTGCATCCGTTCTGGTACCCGCCTCACACTTCTGGAATACACCGTCATGAAATGCCCCTGCGCTTCAGGCCCCTGCATGCAGCAAAACCTTCCTGGCCCGCACTGCTCAAAACTCTGTATACAGGCATTCAGCAGGCAGCTTATTCACCATTTATTCTGCTAGAATAATGATGTTCCAGGCAGAATCACACACATCTGCTGACGGGAACACAGTCAGACAGACGCAGGGGGTGCAGCATGACGGAGACAGGTCAGAATCAGACAAAACTCATTCCAAAGCCGGGAGAGGAGGATTTCAGGGCCCTTCGCAGAAAAAGCGGTTACTATGTTGACAAAACGCAGTACCTGAAGCCTCTGTTCTCGGGACGCAGGGATCGTCTTCTGCTGCTCCGTCCGAGGCGCTTCGGCAAGACTCTGACCATGAGCACGCTCCGCTATTTTCTGGAGATGAACTACCAGAATCCGGGGGACACTTCGGCCCAGCAGGAGCTCTTCCGGGGGCTTAAGGTAACAGAGGACCGTGAGTTCTGCGATCTGCATATGGGGCGCTATCCGGTGGTGTCTCTTACGCTCAAAGGAGTGGACGGCGTCGCGTTTGAGGATGCCTATGACAGGCTCGCGAGAACTATATCGCGGCTGGCAGAGAGCTTTATCTGGCTTGACGGTCCTCAGCTTACAGAAAAAGAGCATGTTTCCTTAAACAGACTTGCTGATTACGATTTTCTGAAGCAGCCATCTGCCAGAGGCAATGCAGAGGGGGCGCTTGTTTTTCTGTGCACGCTTCTCCGGAAGCGATTCGGGGACAAATATCTGCCGGTGCTTCTGATCGACGAGTATGATGTTCCCCTGCAGAAAGCTGCCGTTGGCGGTTATTATGAGCAGATGAGCAAGGTTATCGGATCGCTGCTCGGCGATGCCATCAAGACCAACAGTGGCATCTCCAACGTCATTCTGACAGGGTGTCTCAGGGCCACCAAGGAAGGAATCTTTACCGGGCTGAACAATCTGAACGTAGACACAGTGCTCACCAGGAGAAACAGCCTGTGCACCGCCATAGGCTTCACTCCTGAGGAAGTCAGGACTATGCTGGAGTATTACGGCTTCGGAGATTTATACGAAAAGGCCAGGAGCTGGTATGACGGCTACAGTATCGGTGAGCACGATCTTTTCTGCCCATGGGACGTCAGCTGCTATGTCGATGCGCTCTGCGACTGTGAGAATCCACGCGGACTGGACCCTGAGCCCTACTGGAACAACACAAGCAACACACCTGTCATTACAGAGCACATGCCGCATCTGTCTCCTGAGGATTCAGACCGCATGCAGGAGCTTATTGCAGGCCGGAGCATAGAGGCAGAAATGGATGAAGGAATGAGCTACGGCACTCTGCGCCTCCATAACCTGAGCTCCAGGCAGTTCTGGAACATCCTCCTCTATACCGGATACCTCACTCTGGCAGAAAGGGGAACCGGACGGGTCCATAAGCTCCGTATCCCGAATGAGGAGATCCGCTGGTGCTTCAAGGAGAACATATCTGACTATTACGAAGGCAAGGACCAGAGTCCTTATGGCCTCCTGGCCAAAAAACTGATCGACCAGCTTCTTTCCGCTGATTCAATTCACGCGGCCGAGTCGCTGCAGTCTCTTCTGGCCGGATTTGTCTCGATCCGGGACAATGCCACCAGAGCTCCGCACGAAAATTTCTATCACGGGTTCCTGAGCGGGCTGTTTGCCGCGGCAGAACAGAACATCAGGGATTACAAATCACAGGCTGAGAGCGGCAGGGGCTATGCGGATATCACGTTCAAATCCAGAGCCAGAACCGAGGCCGTGGTGATTGAGATTAAATATGCAAAAGACAGCAGCACAGACCTTACAGCTCTGGCAAACTCTGCCCTGGCGCAGATCGAGGAGAAAGGCTATGCGAAAGCACTGCTATCCAATACGAAGATCAGGAGAGTCGTTGAATGCGGAATAGCTTTCCATGGCCGCGACTGCGATGTAACCTGCAGGGAGCTGCAGCCCTGATGGCGGACATGAATTAAACTTTTCCATATTTTCAGGAAAACCGCGAGGAATGCAGCATGACAGAGACAGGCCCGAACCAGCCGCGGCTCGCACCAAAACGCGGGGATGAGGATTTTGCTGTTTTCCGCGATGAGGGAATCTACTACGCCGACAAGACACAGTTCCTGAAGCCCCTCTTCAGCGGCACAGGAAGCCGGCTCCTGCTGCTCCGCCCGAGGCGCTTCGGGAAGACCCTGACCATGAGCACCCTCCGACGTTTCCTCGAGATTGACTTCCAGAATCCCGGCGACACCTCGAGGCAGCAGGAGCTCTTCCGGGGACTTAAGGTAATGGATGACCGGGAGTTCTGCGAGGAGCACATGGGGCGCTATCCGGTGGTGTCTGTCTCGCTCAAAAGTGCTGACGGCGTTGCATATGATGATGCCTTCGAAAGACTTGCAGGTGTGATATCGAGGCTGGCCTGGAATTTCAGCTGGCTGGACGGTCCCGATCTTACAGAAAAAGAGCATGTTTTTTTAGACAGGCTTTCTGACTTTGACTACCTTAGGCAGCCTGCAGGCAGAGGCTTTGCCGAGCAGTCCCTGGTTTTTCTGTGCCGCCTCCTCAGGAAATGCTTCGGTGACAGCCATAAGCCTGTGCTGCTCATCGACGAGTACGACGTGCCCCTCCAGAAAGCGGCCGCTGGCGGCTACTATGAGCCGATGAACAGGTTAGTCGGTACAATGCTGAACAGAGCCCTCATGGACCGCGATGACATCTGCAAGGTCATTCTGACCGGATGCCTCCCGGCCACCGGGGAAGCGATCTTCACCGGGGTGAACGGCCTCTGCATTGACACTGTGCTTGCCCGGGGAAACGGCCTCAGCGCCGCCATCGGCTTCACGCCGGCTGAGGCAAGGGCCATGCTTGGGTATTACGGCTTCGGGGATTTGTACGAGAAGGCCGCGGGCTGGTATGGCGGCTACAGCATAGGCGGGGAGGCTCTCTTCTGCCCTTGGGATATAACGAGCCACGTCAGGGAGCTGTGCCGGAGCAGGGATCCCGCAGCGGTCAGACCGAAATCCCACTGGAACCTCACGAGCAGCAGCAATTTCATTGCCGGGTTTATGCCGCGCCTTGCCCCGGAGGACGCGGAGTGCCTGCAGGATCTGATTGCGGGAAGGAGCATATCGCTGCCGGCGTACAAGGGGATGAGCTATGGCACCCTTGATTTCAATAACCTCCGCTCCTCAGAGTTCTGGAACATTCTCATTTATACCGGCTACCTGACTCTTTCCGGAACCGGCAGCGGCGGCGCAAACGAGCTCCGCATCCCGAACAAAGAGATCCTCAGATACTTCAGGGACAATATAAGCGGCTATTACGGGAACACCTGGTCAAGGGAGTACGACACTCTCGTCAGAGGCCTTATGGAGAGGCTCCTTTCCGGTGATTCAGGAGGCGCGGAAGACTCCATGAGCGCTCTTCTCGGCGGCTTTGTCCCGCTGGAGGAGAATGCGCCCAAAGCTCCCCACGGTGATTTCTACAGGAGTTTCCTGGACAGCCTCTTTGCCGCGGCAGAGCACCGCATCAGTGACTGCAGAGTTCTGTACGGGAGCGGCTTTGCGGAGATCACGTTCAGATCAGCAGGCGGAACCATGGCCGTGGTGATCAGGATTGAATACGCGCCGGACAGCACCGCCGGCCTTCACACTCTCGCGGACCGTGCCCTGGAGCATCTCGAAGAGAATGTGTGCGCGAAAGCGCTGCTCTCCCAAACGAAGATAACGCATATCGCTGAATGCGGAATGGCCTTCCGCGGCCGCAGCTGCGCCGTAAGCTGCAGGGAGCTTCTCCCTGAGACGCCCGGCGCCTGACTTGCCCTGTCCCCGGATTCAGAAAAGTCCCTCAGTTTTCATCAGGAGCTCTCCTGACGCACCACCCCGCAGCCGCGACAGGCAGGATCTCACCGGCGGCAGCCTCGGGTGAGTAGTGCAGCTGCTCCTCAGGAAATTCATTCAGGGCCCTCACAAAGCCGGTCTGCCCTATGATGCGGGGTATTTCCTCCCCGGTGAGACCGCGGCTCCGCATCTCCTCACAGACTTATATCTTTTCTTCTGCTCCCCTGGAACTCTCTCAGCCATCAACCTGCAATCAGGGCTTTCGGGGGTTTCCGCGTCATAAGGCAATGGTATGCCATTGGATTTCCTCGCTGCAGTAAGCAGGATCTCAGAGGCTGCGGCCTCCGGTGAGCAGTACATCTGCTCCTCCGGATTTTCATTCATGGCACTCATGAAGCCGGTCTTACTGATAACGAATGGGATATCCTCATCCCAGAGCCCGCGGCGGCGCAGCTCCACGTAAACACAGGAGAGATATCTTTTCTTCCGCATTTCAGAAACAGCCATGCTCATTCCTCCCAGTCCGGGCCACAGGACAGAGACTCAGTGTTTTCCGGAAAATATCCACGATAGCCTCACTCCCCGGAAAGGACATCGCTCACCGCCTCCTCAATGGAGCCATAGCGCCTGTAAAGCTGCGGATGCTCCTTCATTCCAGGTCACTCATCAAGTGCCGCGCGGGTCTCCGCATTCGGCTCCTCTTTTTCCTGTTCCGCCTCTTCTGTGTCAAACGGCATGCCGCCGCATCTCACAACGCTCTGGAGGAACATCGTGATGGCAGTCTCCAGGTCAAGGCCGAGAGCACTCAGGATTCTCTCAGCATCTCTTTTGAGATCAGCTTCAACGCTGATGCTTATAGTTTCATATGACATTGCGCATTCTCCCTTCAGTACTGCCGGCATCATGGGCTCAGAAGCCCGCTCTCAATACCGGCAGGCAGCAGAATAAATCCCGGGCCCGCCGCCGCGATGTGAGGCAGCTCTCATGCCCAGCCTCATGTCTCCGGAGCTGCCCACGCTCCGGCGAAATACGAGCATCACGCCCCGGAAGGCGGCTTATCGGGCTCCTTGCCGTCTTCCCTGCACCACCCGAGATAATCATCGACTGATTCGCGGAAAGCCTTCTCTGCGTCACTTAAGCATCAAAGGTGATGACATCCCGCGTGTTGATTACTTCACCGTGAAAAATCCCTGCCACGTCATCATATTCCGCCTGGCCGGCATAGCCTTTGTACTCCATCATTCCTCACGTTCTCCCTTGATGCCTGCTGCCCGCGGAAATCAGCGCATTATTCTCACTGCGCCTCTGCACGCGGCATCTCCGGGATGCAGTGAAACACAGACCGCGCGCTCCGGGCTCTCTCGTACGCGCGGGCATGCCCGAGGTTTCAGCGCCCGGCCATCAGCAGAGGCTCATCATCCGCCAGGACTTTCCGTACAGAACCCGGGCATGCAGAGCCAGCGCCTTCAGATGCTTTTATCACTTTTTCATGCCCTGAACAAGAACAATCCGTCATTCCCGCGTCAGTGAGTGCCATGCAGCACAGAATCTGTCCATCGGCCATCCCTGACAGGAATTCATCCTGCCTCACGCTGCAAAGGCTGCCTGGAGTCACTGTCACCTGAGACGGAACTCAGGTAAGCCTCTCAGCATGATGATGCCTCAGCAGATTGATCACGAGGCAAGTTATTCCGGGAGGCAGATGAAAACGCTCAATTCCCCCTTGCGCAGGAATTCAGCCTTGAATCACCGGCTTCAGGGCATCATCAGGGATTCGGACGCTGCAGCGGTGATTGTGCCTCACGCCATGCAGGATCTGCTTCTCAGAATCGCCCATGCAGAACGCCCGCTGCGGCTGTGAGACCAGGAAAAGACGCCAGGCCGAGGGCATAGCCATCGCGAAGAAGTCCGGGATCTATACCGGCCGCAAGCCGGATCTGAAGAGGAGTGAGGTAATCAGAACGCTCAGGAAACAGAGCCTGTCCTACCAGAAGATCGCGGAAATGACAGGCTGCTCAGTCGCGACAGTGTACCGGGCAGTCAACGAAAAATGAATCGCATGTCCCGTTATGACATTTGACGTACGAATGGAATGTTGCAAACATCTGCCGGTCAGTTATGATTATCAATGTCAGCAGAACCAGTGAAGTTACAGGAGAGTGACCATGACTATCGATGAACCGAAGAAGAACAAGGAAGAGCTGATTCAGCTTTGGCATGACGGAAAAATCGACGATGACGAGTTTGATGAGCAGATGAGGAAGTACTATGAAGAGCTGATTCAGCTCAGGAAGGACGGGAAAATCGGCTGGTACGAGTTCCTTCTGTCCTATACCGATTACATTTCCAGCTGTTACAGCGGATGGCTTGCAGAAGGACACGGGGCTGATGAGGAGGATGCGAAAAATTTTCTTCGTTCTTCTGATCCTGCAATTCTGATTTTATTGAAAGATGATGGCCTTATTACAGAGAATGAGTTTCTCCTCGGAGAAAATACCGAATTTCATGAGGAATATCTGGCCTGGCTTCATGGAAGGGAACCCACCGAGGAAACCGCAGAGAAATTCAAAAAGAGTAAGGAAGAGCTGATTCAGCTCAAGAAGGACGGAAAAATCGGCTGGAACAAGTTCCTTCTTTCCTATAGCAAGTATCTTTCCGCCCCTTACATCGAATGGCTTGCAGGACATGAGCAGAACGATGTGAATGCGAAAAACTTTATTCTTTCTGATGGTGGAATTCTGAATATATTGGAAGATTATGGTCTTGTTACAGAGAATGAGTATCTCCTCGGAAATACCGAATTTCATTTCCAATATATGGTCTGGCTTAATGGAAGGGAACCAACCGAGGAAACCGCAAAGGAATTCAATAAGATTCCTCTTGAAGAACTTATGGAAGGTGTAGAATACTAAAATTTTCGCTCGTCTTACATCCAAAAGCCCCTGACAGCTGAAAAGCTGTCAGGGGCTTTTTGTTTTTAAAACACGGGAAGCAGACTTCAATAATGCTGAACCGCGTTCCTGTTTCCGCTCCTCACCCGCTATAATATCCGCATCAGAAAGAAGGCACATGAGCGGAGAGAACATGCCAGAGGCAATCGGAGCATCAGCACAGCCCGGAACTGTAGGAGCAGAGGCAGGAGAAATGAACGAGGATATGTCCGTATCAAAAGACGCTCCCGAATCACCGGCCGCAAAGCCTGCCGCGGGCCTCAGGAGCATCATACTCATCCACTCCTACCTCTCCTCACGCCCGGGCGCCGGCTCCCAGATAGCGGCAGAGTTCCGCGTCGGGGAACACACCCAGGTGAACGGCGCTAACGGCTCCGGGAAAACGAGCCTCCTCCGTCTCATCCCGGTGTTCTACGGCATGGACCCCGGGCGCGCGGTAACAAGGAGCTCGGTAAAGCGGAGCTTCACCTCCTACTATCTCCCGACTGACCGCAGCTACATCATCTTCGAGTACGTGACAGGGCTCGGGAAGCCCGCCCTCGCTGTGCTCACGAGAAGCGGGCAGAACACCGTGAACTACCGCTTCATCTCCTCCTCGTTCAGTGAGGTGAGGGACGTCTTCATTGAAAAGATCACCGATCCCTCCGGCACCGAGTCCTGGCAGGGAGCCTCCCGCGAGAAGTACACCAGAGCCCTTTCAGACAGAAAAGTAAAGTTCACGAGGCTCCTCGGGAGCATCGACGAGTACCGCTCGGTAATCGGCAACCTCCCCGGAAGAAATTCTCCCGGAGCGGAGTTCCTCAACTACTCCCTCTGCGCTAACGGCAACCGCCTGATGCACATCGAGAAGATCGCGCAGAGCCTTATAACGGGACGGGTGAGCCTCGAGAACATGAAGCTCCTCATCGCTGACATCCTGAACTCCCAGAGCTCCGAGGTGAGCCTCCAGGTGAACAGAGCGGCCCTCCGCGAGGTTACGTCGGACTGCCGCGGCATCAGGGCCTTCCTCGGGAAGGAAAAGGAGTTCCGCGGCTACGCGGAAAATGCCCTCAGGCTCGCCTCGCTCAGAAAGCAGCTCCTCACCCTGCGGACCGGGATTAACGCTGCCCTTGCCGCCGCGCAGGAGCGCTCCGCCTCCATAAGGTCAGAGATTGACGAGAGCGGCCGGAGCCTCGCGGAGAGAATCTCAGCACTCGAGGAGAGGAGGAACCAGGCGCAGCAGGCGCTCGCGGCGAAGGACCTGGAGAAAAAGGACACCGAGCGGGAGTGCGCGCAGATCGAGGCGCGCCGCGAGGAGTACGACAAAGAGAGCGTCGAGGAGAAGCGGCAGGCCGTCATGGCCATACCCGCCATGGAGGAGGAGCTCCGCGCTGACCGGAAGTCCTTCGAGCGCATCGCGAATGACTTTGACGCAGTGGGGAGCCTCATAGACGGAAGGAAGGCCCAGAAGGAGAGCGCCTTTCAGAAGGAGGCTGCCCGCATTGCCGCTGAGCGGCATGAGGCCGCGGAGAAGGCCGCAGCGCAGAAGTCAGGGATCCTCTCCGAGAAGTCAGAGGCCGAAAGGTCACTCGATGAGAGCTTCTACAAGGAGCGCCTTGAACTCGGGCAGAAGAAGTCAGATTTTGAGGCCGCAATCAGGAAGAACGAGTCAATCCTTCAGAACACCGCCCTCCTCGCGGACGCAGACGCCCTGAGGCAGAAGGAGGCCGCGGAGAAGGCCCTGGGGGACTTCCGCGACTCCCTCGGCTCCGCCTCACGGGAGCTCCTCGGCACGGAGGAGAAAATCCGGCAGCAGGAGGAGCTTCTCCGGCAGAAGGACAGTGAGCTCGCGGCGCTCCGCGGAAGGCGCTGCGATAATGTCTCCGAGATGGAGCGCCTCAGGAGCATTTCAGACGCCCCGGAGAATTCCCTCCTCTCGTTCCTTGAGAGCAGTGTCCCCGGCTGGGAGGAGACCATAGGGAAGACCGTGCGGGAGGATCTTCTCCTCCGCACCGACCTCAGGCCGGAGCTCATCCCTGGGCGCGCGGACTCGGCGCCCGGAGCAGGGAAAGAGGGAGGCTCATCCGCGCTCCGCGAGGCGCTCCCCGGCATCCTCATCGACACCTCAAGGATTGAGTCCGCCCCGGCGCGCGAAAGGGATTCGGAGAGCAGGAAGGCGGAGCTTGACGCCGAAATTGAGGACACTGACCGGAAAATCGAGGCCGCAGCCGCAGAAAAGCGCGCCGCTGAGGAGTCCCTCTCGAAGCTTCACCTCCAGAAATCCGCCCTTAAGGAAAGGATTGAGGACACGGGACGGGCCGAGGAGCTCCGGAAGGCCATATCTGACGCTGAGGAGAGAGTGAAGGAGAGCGCGGAGAAAAAGGCCGCCGGGATCCGGAGCCTCCTAAAAGAGCTTAAGGCACAATCAAACGGCCTTGAGAAGGAGCGGGAGGATGCGGAGAAGAGCCACAGTGAGGAGCTCACGAGGCTCCGTCAGGCGTTCCTCGAGCGCACCGCGGCCGTTGACGCCGAGGTGAGCGAGAGCGACGCGGCGGCCGGGGAGAAGCTCCGGTCCCTCACTGAGTCCCACAGAAAGGAGATGTCTGCCCTCGAGAGCGAGAAGAAGGAGCTCCTCGGGAAGAAAGGCATCGATGACGGGACGGTCAAACTCTGGCATGAGCGCATCAGCGAGGGCGAGCGGAAAATCGCCGAGGCCGAGGGCTTCCGTGACATCGTCGCGGAGTACCAGAACTGGAAGAGGGACTCCTGGAGCAGGCTCGACACGCTGCGCTCAAGGCTGCAGGCCATCACCCTTGAGGCAAAGGACCTAGGGAAGGAACTCAGCGGCGCGAAGGCAGAGCTCCGCGCGGCGCGCGACGAGCGCTCAAAGGCCGAAAAGGAGCTCTCCGGGCGCCTCCGCGAGTCTGACGCGCTCGTGAGCCGCCTCATGCTCATAAGGAACAGCTTTGACTCCCGCGCGGCCGAGCTCCCGGCGGCACCCCTCCCGGAGAACGAGCCCCTGCCTGACGCCACGGGCCTTGCGGACGATGCGGAGAAAGCGCTCCGCGAGTATGAGCGCCTGAAGGAATGTCTCATCTCGGACACCGACACGGTGAGGAGCTTTGTCTCGGGGAGCAGCTGCCCCTGGGAGGAGCTGAGGCGCGGCATCGCGGGGCTCACCTCCCGGAAGGAGCAGTCCGACGAGATGAGGGAGCTCTTCCCGGGCTTTGACATCAGTGAGGCCTCATCCCCCGAGAAGGCTGAGCTTTTGAAGCCCCTCGCGACCCTCTACCGGAGCACCGCGTACCTCCTCGTCATCCGCGACGAGTACGACATCTACGTGCCGCAGAACGTCGCGGGGCTCATCTCGAACGCGAGAAACCAGGGGCAGATCATCGACAACTTCTACGAGAAGCTCCGGAAGTTCCACGAGAGCATCGCCTCCATAAGCCGCCAGATCGGGGAGGCGATAAGAGAGCGCATCCGCTTCAGCGAGATCAGCCTCTTCGAGGTGAAGCTCGAGTCAAGAATTGAGAGCCTCCGCTGCGCCGAGTCCCTCCGGAAGGTCACGAGGCTCTTCCGGGAGTGGCTGATGGAAGGGGGCACCGGGCTTCCCGGAGAGGAGTTCGTCTCGTCCCTTGAGAGCTTCCTCGGGAGCATCAAGGATCTCGACACCTCCACGGAGAGCCTATTCGACATCGTCTTCACGGTGAACGAGAACGGGCACCTCAAGACCGCGAGGACCTCGGGTGAGCTCGAGGGACTCAGCTCCAACGGCATAACGTTCCTCATCATCTGCGTCCTCTATATAAGCCTCATCCACATCGAGAGGCAGAGGCAGAACATCATGATCGCCTGGCCGGTGGACGAGATCGCCCGCCTTTCGAGCGAGAACACCCACCGCCTGATGGGGCTCCTCTCGGACAACAACATAGCGATGATTTCGGCGGCGCCGGAGTTCAACACCTCGCTTCTCGGGGAGTTCCCGAACATCTACTACATCGGTCAGTCCGGGGTGCTCACCAACACCGCACCGGAGGACAGCCTGGACAAAGTAATGAGGAGCCTCGGAGCCTAAATGGAAACTTCAAGAAACCTTAAAAGGGAGACGCTTGAGGATCTCCTGGAGGGAAAGTTCATCAGCATGGAGACCGACGCCGACGAGTTCCGCTACCTCTCGGCGGAGGGAACTGTGGAGGATTTGGGCACAGTGCTCCGCGAGTTCGGGCGCACAATCAGGAAGACGAGGACCGGGAGCGCCTTCTACCTCGTCTGGGAGAGCCTCGGGACAGCCGAGCAGCGGAGCGTCCGGAGCGAGTTCCGGGAGTTCCGCAACACCCTCCGCCCGGTTGTGGACTTCCTCCTCCTCGTGATGAACGCCTCGCAGAGCGACGTGCCGCTCCGCTCCGGGGATACCATCAGCGTCTCAGATCTTTCGGTGAGGATTGAGGACAACCCGCCCCAGAGGAAGAAGCTTGAGGAGATCGCGACGCTCCTCAGCGTCCGCCGCGAGACTGTCTCGGAGCGCACCGCGGGGGTCCTCGACGAGCTCGCGAAGGAGGGGCTCACCGTCCTCCGGAACCGCGACGCGCAGGTCTATCTCGTCACGGGGAAAATCGACTACTTCTACGAGGTCCTGGACTACATCGACTCCCGCGAGAAGATCACGGAGGAGGCTTCTGAGTCAGCAGACTCAGGTGAGGAGGACATCTTCTCATGAGCGGATACTCGAACGGGGACGCGATAAGGAGGCTCCTCAAGGCCCTCTCCGACGGGCGCGATCTCATCACGGAGGCGTACAACGCCGGGGGCGCCCTGCCCGCGGGATTTGATCCGGATGACCAGAAGCTTCTCTCCCTGAGACTCTTCAGGGTATTCACCGGGACGCCTGACGGCTACCTCCTGAGCCCGGGGCTCGGCGAGGTCATCGCGACCGCCCTCCGCGAGGACCGCTCCGGCTATATCGACACCGCCTTCGAGAAGCGTCTCCAGGACGCCGAGGAGTACGCCGCGCGCGCCGCAAGGCACCGGAAGGAAGGACGGTACGCTGACGCGGACATCGCGCTTAAGTCCCTCAAGGACGCGGTGCGCTCCATCGACTATGGCGTCCGCCACACCGTCGAGAGGCTCGATCTCCGGATCACGAACCGCTTCGGCTTTGTGACTTCCCTTGACGACAAGATCGCGGAGAACCAGCACGCGATAGACGACACCTCAAGGCTCATAGAGAGTTTGGGGAAGTTCACGCTCGCGCATTTTGACGAGGTCTCTGGCGGCGACCGGGAGGTCTACCGCATCCTCCGCGCGCTCTCCGACAGCATCGACGAGTCCAGAAGGCTCCTCTCCGCGGTCCTTACGAGGCTCTCGATGCTCCTCATGGTGTTCCGCCGCGAGGAGCGGGAGACCGGAGTCCTCAGGAGCTTCTCGGAGTGGTTCAGGAAAAATAACGGCGCTGCGGTGCGGGATTTGGGCGATGATGAGGAGATCCCGCGCCTCCTCTGGATCCCGGAGGCTCTGCGCTCCGGCGGGCACGCGGACCTCGGGAACGCCGCTGAGAGCGAGACACTCTCCGAGATTATCGACAGGCTCCCTCAGGCGAAACCGGCCGCTGCCCCGAAGGCGCCGGAGCCGGCGGCTACTGCGGTAAAGCCGGGGGAGAGAACAGAGGAGCTTCACTACGGCGGGTTCGAGAAGGATTTCCGGGAATTTGCCCTCACCGCGGCGTCAGACCCCGGGAAGGACGCCGACGCTGCGGAGTACTACAGGGAGCACGGGCTCTCCGCGAAGTACCGGCTCGATCACTGGCTCTTCGGGCTCCTCTCCTCGTTTGCCTGCATGCCGGAGGAAAGGCGCCGGGTGTTCAGGATCGTGCCGGTGAAAAGGGCCTACTTCGGGGACGTTACAGAGGGCGGGAGCAGCCCCTCGGGGACGTTCGAGCTCAGGAACCTCCTGGTGTCGGTAAGGAAATACGGAGAATAAGAAACAGGGAGGCAGGCAGCGGCTGCCGGATAGAGATCCTGCTCGCGCTCCGGCTTACGCCTAACCGCCGTCAGGGAAACGATTCGGGCGTAAAGCCTCATCCGCCCCGAAAAACGAGTGGATGTCGGCACGGAAAACCGCCGGATCCGAGAGAATCATCCATGCGGCGAAGAGCGGCAGCGTGGAGCGAGACGGCATATGCGCCGATTACCGGAATCATCCCTGCGGCAGAGGGCGACAGGGCCGCGCGAACCATCCCTCTCCCGTCAGTGAGCGTGAAAGGCTTTCCCAAAAGAGTTCCACGGTGCTTCTACGCATTTGACGTGCCCCTCCCGGAATACTCCACCTGCCGCCCAACCCCACAAGATCGATTAATCCATCGATGAGCAATCATCTACAATGCTCTCAATCAGCACATGTATTCCTAAACATCGCTTATACCTGACGGAAGCTTGAGTGTAACTCACAGTGAGCAGTAGATTC
>DEHC01000039.1:13643-13923 GCA_002351705.1 Gammaproteobacteria bacterium UBA2810
CGACTTTTTCTGTCATAAATTCATAGTGGTCATCATTGTAGTACTTCAGCCAGTCATCTCCTAGCGCTGTCAGCAGCAAGGCAAACTCCTCATTAACATTCTCAACTGCCCATCGCCGTGTTTCCCTGTTTAGCACCAGGGCAATGCCTAGGTAAGACACGTACCTGAGCAGGAACTCTCCTGTAGGCCTGATGTTAACCCGGCGTTCTGCCCCGGTAAGCTTCAGCTCTTTCTCCTTCATTACCTTCCTTGCCAGGTACTCAGTTGCAGCATAGACAAG
>DEHC01000005.1 GCA_002351705.1 Gammaproteobacteria bacterium UBA2810
ATCGGCTGTAAACAGTAACAAAAATTTTCGGGAAATGTTAAAAAAATATTGCCATTCAGTAAAAAGATATATATAATGGTCTCGTTTTTTGAAGTCGGCGATTAGCGCAGCCCGGTAGCGCGCCTCGTTAGGGACGAGGAGGTCGCAGGTTCGAACCCTACATCGCCGACCATCATCGAAAAGCTTCTTTCAGCGGGCGGTGATTAGCGCAGCCTGGTAGCGCGTCTGCTTCGGGAGTAGAAGGTCGTAGGTTCAAATCCTATATCACCGACCACCAGCTGATTCACCAAGATTCCGATAAGTTTTCCATTAATTCTTAGTTTCCATAACATTTTCTCTCTAAGGCCGTTCTGTTTCTCTGTAAGTCTGCAGCGACCTTGCATTGCCATGTCCGGACATAAATGGTTAGGGGCAGTCAGGCATTCTGCGGGGGACGGGGCAGGGCGGTTCGGTTTCACCTGCAAAAAAAGTCTGCCATCTGCTGCAGCGCAGGCAGGAGTGATTCAGGGATCTCCTGCCTGGAGTCTGATGGCAACCTTTGTCCCAAGCCTCAGCCTGTCAGGTGACTCCTCAGAGGAGGCCTTTGACGAACTTCTCAACCCTGGCCATGTCGGCTGTAGGCTCGAACCTTGCGCGGACAATGCCTTCGCGATCGACAATGAACTTGGTGAAATTCCACTTGATCGATGGCTTCTTCGCGTAGTCCGGATCAGCCTTGCTCAGCATCCCATCGAGGATTGCTGTCAGCTTGTTCTCGTCAAAGCCGGCAAATCCCTTCTCGCTCTTGAGGAAAGTGTAGAGCGGAAGCTCTCCTTCTCCGTTGACGAGCGACTTTTTCATCTGCGGGAAAGTAGTATTGTAGTGAAGCTGGCAGAACTCATGGATCTCGTCATCGCTCCCCGGAGCCTGTCCGCCGAACTGGTTGCAGGGAATGTCGATGATCTCAAGGCCTTTCTCATGGTACTTCCCGTACATCTTCTCAAGAGGCTCGTACTGCGGGGTGAATCCGCAGCCAGTTGCCGTATTGACGATCATGATGACCTTTCCCCTGAGGGAAGAAAGCTGAAGCTCTGAGCCGTCACGTCTGGTGACGCTGAAATCGTATACTGATGTCATATTGCCTATCCTTTCTGAACATATCCGCGGCAGGAGCCGCATCCCAGGGCAATTTTAGCAGGCGCTTGACCGTGATTCCGCTTCTGCTGGCATGTTTTCAGCGGATGCCCCTCGCAGCCCTGATGACTTCCCAGGCTGCGTTGCAGAGCTCGAACTTCGCGGTCTCCTCCTTCAGCATTTTCTCAGAAAGGCCCTTCGCGCGGAGCTTGTCTGGGTGATGTTTGTTGGCCTCGCGGCGGTATGCCTTCTTGACTGTCCCGTCACCGTCCGAGGCCGAGGCATGGAGTATCTCGTAGGCCCTCTTGAGGTCAAGCCTGCCGCTTGCGGCCTTCTCGATGTCGGTCTCCTCCTTCTTCCGGTAGGGGCTCCTTTTCCCGGATCCGGTTTTCTCCGAGCCTTTCTGGGACGCACCTGACCTGAGCCATCTCAGGTAGAGCTCCTCGATCCTCTCCATGCTGTCAGCGGAGAGGACGGCAATGTCCGGATCGCGCAGCCATCCTGACAGCCTGATGAAATCATTGAATGCTCTCAGGTCAGGGAATGTCCGGAGCCAGCTTTTCATGGATGGCTCGAACCTGAATTTCCAGCGGTGGAACTCGTCTATATGCGGATAGGTGTCACCCGCGATGAGGACGAATACGGCCCCTGCGGCAGCGCTCCAGCCATTCATCTCGTTCCTGCCGAGGAGCTCGGAGATCTCCTCTATGCCTGAGTCATCAATGAACGGTGAGATGTCATCTATTCCGCCTGCAAGCAGGTAGAGGCGCTTCCTGGCCCTGGTCATGCCGACATAGAGAAGCCGCCTGTCCTCATCGGTGATTGTCCGGACGGACGTCCCGAGGATCCTGTTGTATATCCAGTCAGGGTGTATGAGCGGATAGCACCATTCCGAGACGTTGAGAATTACATTGTCTGCCTCGAGCCCCTTGAACTTGTGCACCGTGCTCAGGATGAGGTTGAGCTTTCTCGCGGTTTTGGCGTAGGCGGCGAGCTCCGCCGTGGTCCTTGTGAGCACCGCAATGCTCTCGTCCGGATACTGCTCGCGGAGCTTTTCCGCTATCCCCTTTACGGTCGGCACTATCTGCAGCTTGAGGAACTGCGACACGGTGCTTCCGGCCTGAAGGACGACCCTGCCGTCCCCGGCGCCGTCAGCGGCGCGCGCCTCCTTACCGAGCCCTTTCATCAGCAGGTTGCCGGCCTGCACGATTTTCTTTCCGGAGCGGTAGTTGATCGTGAGGAAGCGGACAGTGCCGCCTTCGAAGTAAGAGCTGAAGTTCCGGAAGAACTTGAGGTCTGAGCCTGCAAAGCTGTTGATCGCCTGCCAGTCGTCGCCTACGGCGAAAATTCTGGCCTGCGACACGTCCGTGATGGACTTTATCAGGTCATAGTAGGACTGCGAGAAGTCCTGGAACTCGTCGATCTCGATGAACCTGAACCTCTCGACTGACGGGAAGGAGTGGTCCTCCACCAGCTTTTCCGTCTCGGTGAAGAGCTTCTCGAAGTCATAAAGCCTGTTCCTTTCGAGCTCCTCGCAGTACCAGCGGTAAATCTGCGCTGCGATCCCGACGACGGCCCCCTCCTTGTCGCTCAGAGGCTCGTAGTCCTCAGCCATCTCGTCGAGCTCGTCAGGCATAATCCTTTTCTGACGGCAGACGGTGAAGAAGAAGGTAAGGACGTCAAAGTAGTGGTTCCTCACCTTCACCGAGCGCAGCCAGATGTCCTGATCCGAGAGCTGGGGCGGCACTTTGCCGACAGACTTCTCGATGAAGCGCAGCCATTTCTCTTCATCGAAATCCACCTTCTTCCTGCGCTCTATGATGAAGAACGGCACCTGGGGCGGAAGCCCGGGGACCTCGTTGAAAATGATGCCGAGATCCTCCTCATGCTCGTTCTTCAGCCTCGCGAGCACTGCTCCGCCGTCGGGATCCATGATGTACTCGATCCCGTGCATGAAGAGCCAGTCGAGCGCCTCCTTCGCGGCGACGTACGGCGCGCGCTCATCCTTCAGCGTCACCCTGTCGAAGTTTTTCTTCCCGCCTTCCCCGCTGTTGACGGTTTCCTCATCGCCGCCTTTGATGCCGGATGCGCTGATGAAGCCCGCGATTGTCTCGTCAGAGCTGCTTATCGCCGACTCGATGGCATGGCAGAGCGCGTCCTTGTTGAGGCCGGCGCTGTCATCGCTGCTTCCGATGGAGAACTGCCTCTTGTCAGGGCGCACGAGCGTATAGGCAAGGCGGTGGAAGGTGCTTATGACGGGAAGGACGGTGCAGGCGGTCACTACCCACCTGTTGAGCACCGACTCCCTGGAGCGCTCGTCAAGGGGGCCTGCCTCATAGATATACCCGTCCCAGGTCTCCCTCGTGACGAGGAGCCGGAACATGCGCTCCCGGAGCTCGAGCACGGCGGAACGGTTGAAGGCGAGCATCAGGATGGTTCTTGGGGGAACTCCGAGCGCCGCAATGAGGAAGAGGGCCCGGTAAACCGAGAGGGTGGTCTTCCCCGATCCTGCCCTTGCCGTGACGAGGGTGTTGCCGGTGGAGTTCGCGATTATCTCAAGCTGCTCCCCGCTTGGCTGGAGGAACTCGGGCGCAAGGTTGTCCCTGAACCACCCGCGCACGTACTCCGTGCGGATTGAGGCATATTCCTCAGCGCTTACCAGCGATTTGAGCGACTGGTAAACGGCCTCGGAGCCCAGGAAGTCAACAGAGACGGTCTCACGGAGGTTCTCGAGGGCCAGACGCCTTGCCTCCTCCGTATTCTCGCTCACTGTGCTGACTGACTGTCCCATCTCTCTCGAACGCTCCGAATGAATCCGCCTATTTTAGCGGACTCGGCGTAATTTGTGGGAAATTCACGCCATGGCGGCGGGGCAGGACACTTGATACAGCAAATAAACAAGACAGCAAATAACCTTTATGACATTTTGAGATTAAAAGGCAGCGCCCGGCTGAGCCTGCAGATGGTGTCACACGGGGAAGCGCGGGGCATTGCGGCGGGCAGGGCGGATCCGAATTTTAAAAAAACAGTTGACGCGGGGCGCCGATGCTTATATCATATGCCCCGTTAACAGCAATGAGATGAATCCAGTACAGAAAACGCAGGTTCAACCGGTGCTTGTTGTGTGTCCTTAGCTCAGTTGGATAGAGCAACAGCCTTCTAAGCTGTGGGTCAGAGGTTCGATCCCTCTAGGGCATACCACGGACTTAGGCTCCTGCTTGTAATGGTGACTTTAGCTCAGTTGGTAGAGTCCCGGATTGTGATTCCGGTTGTCGTGGGTTCGAACCCCTCAAGTCACCCCAGTAAGCTGTGTTGGATTGGTTTCGTTGCTGTTTTTGTTTTTACGCGGGAGTGGCGGAATTGGTAGACGCACCAGATTTAGGTTCTGGCACCCTAGGCGTGTGAGTTCAAGTCTCATCTCCCGCACCACGGGCGGGCAAGTTCCCGGATTTTTCCAGTCTGTCTTTCTCACCCATGCTCCCTCCGGCATATCTCTGCAATCAGCTTCCTCCTGAGCCATTCCTGCCTCACAGTGCAGAGTCCCTTCATTATGCCTCACCCATCATTCTCTGCTGCGTACCTCCTTGGCTGTTAAAGCCCCTGGATCGCACTGCATAAAGGGAAGCCCGCGCCGGTTCCGGCTGGGCCGTCTCCCGGTATTTTGAAAGGCGGCTGGCTGCCTCATGCCTGAGTCAGGCTGCTGGACTCAGGTTTTTCACTTTTCCCCGGGAGAGCCCCTGAAATTTCCGGAGGAATCACTCTTTTCCGGCAGATTGCAAACAGCTGCTGTGGACATTTTCTGCTGAGCCTTTCAGGAACGTGGGAACGCGGGTTACGGGCTTTCAGGTCAGATTTGTAACCTGGAATACATGAAATTTTATCCATCATGAAATGATGCTTTTTTCCCGCTGAAAAAATTTCCTCTTTGATCGTTTTTTGACGGTTCCGTAACATTTTTCTGACTGAAAATTAACCGGAAATATCCAGCTGAATACCCCCGAAAAATATTTTTTCAGGGGCGGAACCGGCATATTCAATAGGTGGAACGATATTGAATCTTATTGTCAAGACTTCAATATATTGTAATTATTGGTATACTAATGGTCAATATGTTGTGGGGAAGACACCTGTGAAAGCACAAGTGCCTCCCCAAAGTCCCGGCGCGCTGGATGTGAAAGAGGCTTCTGGCCGGCCTTTTTTAAAAGCGTCCACGGGTTTATAACAACCGGCCAGGATCATGTGCTTAAGGAAGGGTATAGAGATGGATCTCGCTGTGATCAAACGTGACGGAAGCCGTGAGGCGTTCAATCCCGAGAGGATTGTCTCGGCGGTAAGCCGTGCTGCTGCGGCCTCCGGTGTTGACGATGATTCGTTCTGCAAGGAGATTGCCGAAGGAGTCGGTAAGGAGCTGTCGGCAGAGAATGCCGGCGAGGTCGACATCACGGAGATCCAGCGCCTTGTGGAAGACCAGCTCATGGCCAGCAGCCACAAGGAGGTAGCTAGATCCTACATCGAGTACCGCCACGACCGCGACCGCGCTCGTGAGAGCCGCAACAATCTCTCGAAGGAGATCAAGGGCCTCATGGAGCAGAGCAACGTTGACATCCTCAACGAGAACGCCAACAAGGACTCCAAGGTCATCCCCACCCAGAGAGACCTCCTTGCGGGCATCGTCGCGCGCCATTACGCCAAGCAGTTCATGCTTCCCCGCGATGTCGTCACCTCCCATGAGCGCGGCGAGATCCATTTCCACGATCTCGACTACTCCCCGTTCTTCCCGATGTTCAACTGCATGCTCATTGATCTCCGCGGCATGCTCGAGCAGGGCTTCAAGATGGGCAACGCCGAGATCGAGTCGCCGAAGTCAATCACTACCGCGACCGCAGTGACCGCGCAGATTATTGCCCAGGTCGCAAGCCACATCTACGGCGGCACGACCATCAACCGCATCGATGAGGTGCTTGAGCCCTACGTCATGAAGAGCTACGAGAAGAACGTTGCCATCGCCAAGGACTGGAACGTTCCTGATCATGACGGCTATGCCCGTGCCCGCACCGAGAAGGAGTGCTACGACGCCTTCCAGGCCCTCGAGTATGAGATCAACACCCTCCATACCGCGAACGGCCAGACCCCGTTCGTCACCCTGGGATTCGGCCTCGGCACCTCATGGGCGTCGCGACTCATCCAGCAGTCCATCCTGAAGAACCGCATGTGCGGCCTCGGGAAGAACCACAGGACCGCGGTGTTCCCGAAGCTCGTCTTCGCGATTAAGGACGGTGTCAACCACAAGAAGGGCGATCCCAACTACGATATCAAGCAGCTCGCGCTGAAGTGCGCCTCCGAGCGCATGTACCCGGACATCCTCAACTACGAGCAGGTTGTCCGCGTCACCGGATCCTTCAAGAACCCGATGGGCTGCAGGAGCTTCCTCCCGAAGTGGCTGAACGCTGACGGAGTGGAGGAGATCGACGGCCGCAACAACCTCGGCGTCGTGAGCCTCAACCTCCCGCGCATCGCGATTGAGGCCAACCATGACGAGAAGAAGTTCTACGAGATCCTCGACAGCCGCCTCGCAGTCTGCAAGAAGGCCCTGATCTGCCGCATCAAGCGCCTCGACGGCGTGCGCGCCAGGGTTGCCCCGATCCTCTACATGGCAGGCGCCTGCGGCGTAAGGCTCAAGGCTGATGATCCCGTTGCGCCCATTTTCAAGAACGGAAGGGCCTCGGTATCCCTCGGCTATATCGGCATCAACGAGTGCATGAACGCGCTCTACGGCGACACCCCGGTATTCGAGAACGAGGAGCTCAGGGAGAAGGCCATCAGGATCGTGAAGTACCTCCACGACGCCTGCGTGAAGTGGAGAGAGGAGACCGGCTACGGCTTCAGCCTCTACGGCACTCCCGCGGAGAACCTCTGCAAGCGCTTCTGCGTCCTCGACCAGCGAGAGTTCGGCATCATCAAGGGAGTCACCGACAAGGGCTACTACACCAACAGCTTCCACCTTGACGTGCAGTACAAGACCGATCCGTACTCCAAGATCGACTTCGAGTCGCCCTATCCGGAGCTTTCATCTGGCGGGTTCATCTGCTATGCCGAGTTCCCCAACATGCGCAGGAACCTTGAGGCGCTGGAGGATGTCTGGGACTACACCTATGACAAGATCCCCTACTTCGGGACCAACACCCCGATCGACCAGTGCTTCGCCTGCGGCTACAAGGGCGAGTTCGAGTGCACCTCGAAGGGCTTTGTCTGCCCGAACTGCGGCTGCCACGATCCCTCAAAGGTCTCGGTCATCAGGCGTGTCTGCGGCTATCTTGGCGCTCCTGACGCAAGGCCCTTCAACAACGGCAAGCAGGAAGAGGTGAAGCGCCGCGTCAAGCACCTCGGCTGATCCTGATTTGCTGAGCGTCATAAAGAGCCCGGCCCCCTCGGAGGCCGGGTTTTCTTTGTGTGCTCGGCATGA
>DEHC01000083.1:0-32475 GCA_002351705.1 Gammaproteobacteria bacterium UBA2810
CCCAATTTTTAGGAAATTCACGCATACCAGGTTCAGATTTTTCTGTAGAGAAGCCTCCTCTGCGGGCCGGTGAATTGCTGAAGCGTGCCTCCGTCGGTCATGGCCCTGACAGTGTCACTGAGCTTTTTGCTGATTCCGCGGTATCCCATCGCCGCGGAGATTTCAGTCAGCTGGAGGCTCCCGCTGCCAAGCGCTGACAGGATCCTCTCCTGATACCTGGCGTCACGCTTTATTGCTTCGGTGATGAATTTCCGGTGCACCGTGATAATGACGGTAAGGCTGGAGCGCCCGGTGTCAGTCATGATGCGGAGCGGGGGCGAGCCGTTGTGCCTCAGTGCTGCGGCAGCTCCGGGGAACCCGCTCTTCCATGCTGCATCGAATCCCATCTCCCTCATGAGCTCGGGGATCCGCCTGTTCTCCGGAATATTGCCGGTGAGGCTGCCTCCTGCCTCTCCGTCAGCAGAGTCAGCCGCAGGTCCGGCCGGGAACCTTATCCTGATTTCAGTTCCGGATATTCTTACGTCAACCGGCTCAGCCGCCTCATAGGATCTGAAGCAGACCGCGAAGCTGAGGATTTCCTCAGCGGCCGGGTACGGGAAGTTCCAGATCCTGTCAGCCTCGGCCCTGTCACTGTGCTTGATCACCATCTCCGTGAGGGCATTCCTGATGTGCGCGAGCGCGGAGCGGATCTGGCATGGCAGCGTTCCGGAGAAAGTCCTTTCCGTTATCCTGCCGTCTCCGGGATCCGGGACGCTGATGAGCCTGATCACTGCCTGCGGGAGATACTTCTGCGGATCCTTTCCGAACATGAGTATGGCGGCGTTCCGCGGCCTCTCCTCGCCTGGAAGCCCTTCCAGGAGATCAAGATCATCCGAAAGCTCCCTGAGCGTTTTCTCTCCTGAACTGCCGGCAAGAGGGCTTCTGCTTTTCCTGAGACAGTCCCGGATGAGCTCTTCATCAAGATCGGAAGGCGCAGCAGGGATGCATGGCCTCTCATCGTACGGAGTGCCGAGAGAGAGAAGCCAGAGCCTGTTCTCATCATGAGGCGCGGCAGGCACGCTCCTTCCCTGCTTCCTGATGTAACAGCGCCTTCCGGACTCAGGTGCATCTGCATCATCAGGGGCGGTGTAGGGGCGCCCGCGGCCTCCTTTGCACCGGAGAACGATGAGGCGCTTCCCCTCGTGCATCACTGTCTCTGCCTTGGGCTCATAGAACGGAATGATGAGCCGGGAAATCTCGCTCACCATCCTCAGCATCGCATCAGCGCTGTCCGGGGCGATTCCGCTGATGCGGATATCATGTGTCTCCGGCACCGGCTCCGCACCGAGCACGATATACCCGCCGCCTGCATTCCGGATGTCATTTGCAAAAGCGCAGATCGTGTGCAGGAGCGCGGAAGGCTCCGGCTCTGCCATGAACTCGGTCAGGTCAGAGCCCGCTCTTCCCAGTCCTGTGAGCCTGCTGATCCCTATTGGAATTGCCATGTGTCACCTCAGCCTTTGCCGGAACCGGAATCTTAACACCAGTCGCGCAACAGCCCGGAACGAAGGAGGAAAATATCGAGGACTCGACAGAAAAAATATCCAGTGCTGGACAATTCTGATGCCTGGTCTGTCTGGTCTGCCGGGTCCGTATTGATGCCTGCATCCCGGAGCAGCCTGTCAGTCACCATGAGACAGGGTTCCGTCCTGCGCCATGGCCCGGCCCGTTATAAAATGCGCGCGCGGACCGGCAAGTCCGGAAAGGGAAATCGGATAAGGGCTTTTTCATGAATGAACTCAGGGA
The DNA here is from genome assembly GCA_002351705.1 of Gammaproteobacteria bacterium UBA2810. Taxonomy (GTDB): domain Bacteria; phylum Pseudomonadota; class Gammaproteobacteria; order Enterobacterales; family Succinivibrionaceae; genus UBA2810. The sequence goes on from DEHC01000083.1 coordinate 1,786, forward strand.
GAACGGCGGCATACCGGGCGGCATCATACTGCTGATGGCCGTAATGGCAGGGCTTACCGTCGCCAACATCTACTACAACCAGCCGCTCCTCGGGATGATAAGCCGCGATCTCGGCATCAGCCACCTCACGGCGGACATGATGACTGTCGTGACGCAGGCAGGCTACGCTGCCGGCCTGGTGCTGGTCCTTCCCGCGGGCGATCTCTGGAGCCGCCGGCGAATCGTCGTCACCTGCATGCTTGCGTCTTTCCTGATGCTCCTTGCCATCGCTCTTTCAGGCAGCATTTACCTCATCTGCGCCGCGTCGTTCGTCCTCGGCGTCTCGTCAGTCGTGCCGCAGCTCTTCATACCTCTAACCGGGCAGTTCTCGGAGCCCCGGAACAAGGCCCGCAACATGGGATTTGTCCTCTCCGGGCTCCTCACCGGCATCCTTGCCGCGCGCGTCATCAGCGGCTTTATGGGCGGGTGGCTTGGCTGGCGCGCGATGTTCCTCACCGCGGCTGCGGTGATGGTCATCTGCAGCGCGGTATGCCTTTTCCTGATGCCTGTTACAAAGAGGAACTTTGAGGGATCCTATCTCTCGCTTCTCCGGAGCATCATCGGCATAGTCCGTGATCACCCGCAGATCCGGCTCAACAGCATAAGGAGCGCCTTCGGTTTTGGCAGTATGCTCGCCCTCTGGGCCTGCATGGCGTTCCGCGTTGCTGAAGCCCCGTTTTGCCGCGGCAGTGACGCCGTTGGCTGGCTCGGGCTCTGCGGCATGTCCGGGGCGATTGCCGCCTCTGGAATGGGCAGGATTATCCCGCGCTTCGGCGTGAAGCGCCTCTGCGTCTCGGGCGCTCTCATCCAGCTTCTCGGCTGGGGAGTGTCATTTCTCTTTGGCGGCACCTGGGCAGGGCTCATCGCCGCGCTGATCCTCGTTGACATCGGCACGCAGTGCCAGCAGCTGAGCGGGCAGAGCGGGGCGCTCGCGGAGATCCCGGGAGCGTCAAGCCGTGTCAACACCATCTTCATGGCGACATTTTTCACCGGGGGCTGCCTCGGGACGTTTTTCGCGGGGCTCGGCTGGGAGCACTGGGGCTGGACGGGCGTCTGCCTTACAGGAGCGCTCTTTGCCTCGGGGAGCCTCCTCGTCTCTGCATTTGACAGGAAGTGAGAGCCCGGCCGCATGACGCCTGTGGCGGAAGTTCAGAACACATCACATCACATCAGGCTGAATCTCCAAAAAACATCATTTTCAATTTATTTCAGTCCCACATGACATAGTGGGCCCGATGACTCTGCAATGATTAATTTAAAGTGTAGGAAGGAGCGGCAAGTTATGTTAAATTGCAGATTGCAATACAGAGCAGCCTTCAATGAGACAGCACCGTGGATTTCACGCTGATTTCATGACGGCGCCTGCAAAGGAGACTGGTCGGCGGGCTGAAGATGCCGCCCCACCGGATGAAGAGCCACTGACGGGGACAGGATCCCCGGAGAGAAGCGGGAGAACGTATGGACGACATGATGTATGAGCTTTTCGGGGAAATGGAGCGCCTTATGAATGCGAGGCCGGATCGCAATGTGACCTACCGGTACAAGATCTACCGCAGGCCTGATCTGAGCCATCCGGTAATTCTCCGGGTGAGGGATTATGAGCATGAGGTGCTGCAGAACATGGGACAGCTTGCCGGACCCTGCAGGCTCCTGGACCAGAACGACTGGAATGTCCTGGTCAGCAATGTCTTTGAGAAGAAGTATCCCGAACTGCTGCGCCTCGAGGCGCAGGGGCTCATGGATGAGAGCATCAGATCGCTTGCATTGAAGCTCAATGATCAGAAGAGCCTGATCATAGACTCCGTGAAGAAAGAGAACCTGGACAAGGAACAGGAGGCATACAGGATCAGGGACTGGACCACTGAGGAGGCGATGGCCCTCGTTCCTGATTATCCTGATTCTGACGGCGAGGAGGATGAGGATCAGCTGATGCCTGAGCTCGTGGTGTCCTGCCAGAGCAGGAACCTTACAGACGGTGAGACCAAGGCTCTCTGCAGGGAGAAGAGGTACATCGTGCCGCTCCCTGAGGAGATCGACTGGATGTTCCTCCGCGATGAGGCAGGGATGCCGCTCCTCAGTGAGGCAGCAGGCGGCAGTGAGGAGCAGGATCCGGAGGCGGCTGACATCAGGAGGCTCGTTGCTCTCATCATGCAGGCCGAGTACTGCCGGGCAATGAGAGCTGAGTCTTCAGATGATGACGGGCCCAGTCTCCTTGATGAATATGGCGATCCACTGGATGACGATGAGACTGAATTGATTGAGGAGAGCGGCCGCATAGCGTGGAGCGAGCTCAGGAGAAGGATCTGCCTGGCGCACGCAGTTAAGTCCCCTGAAATGAAAGAGCAGGCGGACAAACTGATCGGGAATCTCCTCCGTTCCCCCGGAAAGCAGAAGGAACCGTTCTCCAGCCTCGGCAGAATCATAAACTTCTGGAAGATGAACCTTGGAAAGGCTAATCCTGCCAGAAAGGTCAGCGCCTTTGCCGAGAGCAGCAGGGAGACGCTGCTTGAGGATCTGCGCATGGCAAATGCAGACCGGATCTCATCTGATAATGCCATGCGCCTTCTTGAGGAGGCCGCAGAGGGGCAGACGAATGCTCTCACCGGAATCGGCAATCTGTATTACGCCGGTGTCGGAGTGGCGCAGGACTTCGGCAAGGCCGCAAGATGGTATAAGGCAGCAGCCTCGCTGGAACACTGCGGAGCACAGTTCATGCTCGGTGAGATGTACCGCATGGGGCAGGGGGTAAGCCAGGATGAGAAGGAGGCCTCACTCTGGTACGGGAAGGCTGCGGGACCGTTCCTGAAAGCTGCGGAGCAGGGCGACACGTACTTCCAGTACCGCATAGGCAATATGTACATCTACGGCCGCGGCGTTGACCAGAGCGATCAGGAGGCGGAGAAATGGTACCGGAAGGCCGCAGAGCAGGGAAACATGGCTGCGCAGCACGCGCTTGCCTTCTACTACAATTCCGACAGTTACCGTGATCCGATAGAGTCGGCTAAATGGATGCTGAAGGCTGCGGAGCAGGGCGATCTGTACTGCCAGCGCTGGGCCGGAGAGCGGTACCTGAAAGGCGAGGGAGTGGATAAGGACGAGAGGGAGGCCTCGAGGTGGTACCGCAGGGCAGCAGAGCAGGGCGACACGGAATCCCAGAAGATTCTCGGCGACATGTACCGTTACGGACAGGGGCTTGACCGGGATGAGGTGTCTGCTGAGGGATGGTACCGGAAGGCAGCAGAAGCCGGATCAGAGAAGGCCCGGGACTGCCTGAACTTCATGGCCGCAAGCCGTGATGCAGAGCGCGGTGACAGCTCTGCGGCCTTCAGGCTCGGCAGCATGTATGAGTCAGGAGCCGGCACGGAGAAGGACTATGGCATGGCCATGAAGCTCTATCTCAAAGCCGCCTCAGGGGGCAGCGCGGATGCCATGCTCCGCCTCGGGAATATTTATGACCGTTCGGAGTGCGGTGCCGAAGCTGATAAGGACAAGGCTGCGGAATGGTACAGCAAGGCATTTGAAGTCTCTGAAAAAGCAGCCAATGACGGCAGCGCGGATGACCAGTACCGTCTAGGGATTATGCTCAGGGAGGGGTGGGGCACTGAGCTTAATCTGCCGGAGGCCGGAAGATGGCTCCGCCGGGCGGCGGATCAGCTCCATAAGGATGCCCCGAAGGCTCTTACAGATATTTATATCATCCATTTCTGTCAGCCGGGGCCTGACGGAGGGGAATCCGGATGGACGCATGAGGCCGCGAAGCAAGTTGACCCCCAGACACAGACACTTCTGGGCAACATATACTGCTTTGGCGACGACGATGTCAGGAATTACCAGGAGGCCATGAAATGGTACCTGATGGCTGCCGCACAGGGAGACGCGTACGCCGAATACAGCGTAGGCTATATGTATTACTTCGGACTGGGAGTCGCGAGAAATGAAGCTGAGGCGGACAAATGGTTCACGAAGGCTTCCGAGGATGGCTCTCCTGAAGCAGATGACGCGCTCCTGACATATTATGTGCCGTTTTAATGCATGAGGCGCAAGGTACAAGCGGAAGACTGCCTTGTGCCAGGGAAGCCGCCGCCATGAGTGGCGGCTCCCTCAGAGAGAGCCCTCCGGAATCACCGCGGGCGCCTTTGCGGGAAGCTCCTTCGTCTTTTCTCTGGGGGATTCCTTCTGAGGAGCCTTTTCCGCCGGCTTTTTCAGAGCTTCTGCTTTCGCAACGGCAGGGGACTTTCCTGCGGATTTCGCCTTTGCCCTGTCAGGTGCCGGAGCGGGAGCGGGAGCCTTACTCGCTTCCCCGGCATCCTTTCCAGGCTTTTCGGCAGCCGGGGCGGCGGGAGCCTCCTCCTGAACTTTTTCTGCCGTATCCTCCGGCTTCTTCTCAGGCTCCGCGAAGAGCTTTCCGGCCTCGTCAGCCGTTATGAGGAACTTCCCCTTCTTCCCGCTCGTGACCGTTCCATGGCATTCGCTGCTCCCGGGGCGTCCCGCCAGCTCGACGTCCAGGGTGTCGGTGATGAGCCCGAGCTGCGCCTTTACGCCGAGGCTGCCGCCATTTATCCCGATGCTGGCCTTCGAGCTGTTGAGCATCGTTCTCAAGCCTGCCGCGCGGGCCTTGTTGTAGAGATCGGCAAGAGGCGTTTTCTCTGTTATCTGCAGCATGCTGCTGAGGCTGAAGTCAGAGATGTAGAGGTCGGTTCCCGCGAGTGTCACGTTCCCGGAGAGCTCCTTTCCCTTCGCCGCGTTGGAGTCCCAGGAGAGCTTTGCCTCGCCGGAGATGGTGCCTGTCGCGCTGCGGCTGATGCCGGTGAGCTGCAGGATGTTCGCGTCGCTCCGGTTCAGGACGACATCGATGTCTGTTTTCCGGGACCTGCGGTGCTCGCGGACGTTCGCCGAGACGCGCCCGCCGTTCATGAAGCCGTAGAGGTTAAGGTCAAACGCGCCGTTCTTCTGCTCGCCCGTGATGCTGAAGGACCTCAGGTCAACCATCCAGAGTGCGGCCTCGTCGCCCTCGACCGAGATCCTGCTTCCCTGCTGGTACTCGAAGCCGCCGTATGACGACCATGCGAGATCGCTGATGAACATGCTGATGTCCTTGGCGTAGAGCGGGAACTCATCATCGAGAGGCAGCAGCGTCGCGCCCCTGATGACGGCGTGCTTCAGGACATAGCGGCTGAAGGGGAGGTTCGAGAGCAGCATGTCAGGCTCCATGGCCAGCGAGGGCCTCACCGAGTCAAGCTCGAGGTCCCTGAACTCGAGCGTGTTGCCGTCAGAGGCGCCTGATGCCTTGACCCGTCCCTCGAAGATGTCGCCTGTGACGTCGAACACCCAGAAGTCAAATTTGCTGAGCCTTAGATAGGCATTGGTAAGAGAGCTTCCGAGGTAGGAGATCTCGTTCGCGTTGAGCATGGCGCTCATCTCGGTGATGCCGCCGCGGTCCGCGGTGATGCTCGAGATGCCGCCGTCCACGCCGTTGAGGTAGAGGTTGTAGTCCCTGAGGACGATGGTCGATCTTGACACGTTGATGTCATAGGACTTGAGGTGCCAGTCGGTGAGGCCGAACTTTTTGAGGATGTTCCTCTCGACGTGCACGACGGCGTTGTCGATTTCCGAGTTCTTGAGGAAGATGAGCTTCCTGTCCGGGATGATCTCGGCGTAGAGCCGGAGGGAGCCCTTGCCGATGTGCGAGATGAAGTCGTCGATTATGAACCTGCCTTTCTCATCGATCCTCGCGCTGAAGTCGGTGCTCCCGGTGTGCTTCCCGAGGTAGTCGATGTGCTTTGCGTGGAAGAGGGTGTAGAGCGGGGAGTAGTACGATGCCTCTCCGTCCTTTATCGGAGTGTAGCCCGAGACCTCCGCCACGACGCCGTATAGCTTGAAGCTGTCGGCGGTGACATTGAGGTTCCTGACCCGCCCCTCTGCCAGGGTGAGGTTCCGGACCTTAGGCGAGAGGAGGTTCCCCGAGTCAGGGTTCGTGAGATCGAGCTCGGCGTTGACCGCGTCGAACCTGCTGATGATGAGATCGCCCTTGAGAAGCGCCTTGCCGTCAACCTCGGCGTATACCTCGTCGGCGCTGAAGACGCTGCCGATCCTGAGCCCGCTGATGCTGATTTTGCCGGGGTGGACGGGGTTGTAGGAGACGCGGTCAATGCTCACCGGAAGGCTCACGGCCTTCTCAAGGAGCTCCGCGAAGGGCTTCTTGCCGTGCTCGCTCCTGAAATAAAGCGTCGCTGCCGCGGTAAGGATGATGATTCCTGACAGCAGTATCATGAAGCAGAAAGCGAGTTTCTTCAGCATTGGACCTCCGGCTGCGCTGTCCTGCTGCCTTATGGAGAGCCTGCTCATCACCGGGCAGCGGACAGAATGCACACTCATTGTAAATTATTCCGCCGCGCCGGAACAGAAAAAGCCGGATCCGAAGGTCCGGCTTTTGACTTCTGACGCATTCTGCGGGGGAGTGCCCCGGCTTCAGATCAGAGCAGGGTGCTGATGAGCTCCTCATGGCTCTTCGGGCTCAGGAGGGCTGCGGGGATGTCGAGGATGGTGCGGCATCCGCTCTCGCCCTTCTGGTTGAGGCGGAACGCGGCGCGGGCGTAGCAGAGGAGCGCCGATGAGGTGAACTCGGGGTTCGAGTCGAGCTTCAGGCGGTACTCGATGACGTGGCCGTTCTCATCGTCCTTTCCGGTGCGGCCGCTTGTGAGCACGAAGCCGCCGTGGGCCATGCCGCTGTGGTTCTTCTTGAACTCCTCGTCGGAGATGAAGTGGACGGTGGTGTCATAGTCAGCAAAATAGTTGGGCATGGTCTTGATGGCGGTCTCGACGGCCTTCGGATCAGCCCCGTCCTTGAGGACGACGAAGCACTCGCGGGTGTGCTTCTCTCTTGCGGTGAGCTCCGGGGTCTTTCCTGCGCGGATCTCCTCGATGGCCTTCTCCACAGGGATGGTGTACTGCTTGGCGTTCTTCACGCCCGGTATTCTCCTGATGGCGTCGGAGTGACCCTGGCTTACGCCCTTGCCCCAGAAGGTGTAGTTCCTGCTGCCGGGGAGGATGGCGTCGCCGAGCACGCGGTTGAGGGAGAAGAGGCCCGGATCCCAGCCGATGGAGATGACGCTGATCTTCCCTGCCTTTTTCGATGCCTCGTCAACATTCCTGAAGTGCTCGGGGATCCTCGCGTGGGTGTCGAAGCTGTCGACCACATTGAAGAGTGCTGCGTACTCCGGGGTCATCTTGGGAAGGTCAGTCGCGCTGCCGCCGCAGAGGATGAGGACGTCGATTCTGTCCTTCCACTCGGCAGCCTTTGCTGCTGACACAACCGGGACGTTCTCAGTCGCGATCTTGAGCGATGCGGGATCGCGGCGGGTGAACACCGCAGCGAGCTCCGTGTCAGGGTTGTGCCTGATGGCGTTCTCGACTCCGCGGCCGAGGTTGCCGTACCCCATTATTCCGATGCGAATCATTTAACTTCAGCTCCTTCATTGGATTATGGAGGGCGGCCTGCCGCCTCCATGCGAAAAACTGAACCAAATTTTAGCACAGAGATGCCTTATGCCTGTGCATCTGCGCCATTTTGGATATAAGGGCATGCCGGAAGAAACCGGAATGAGTGGAAAACGGATTAAGAGGAAGGAAACAAAAGGAAGCATGCGGCGGAAGGCGGGCGCCTTCCGCCGGTCTGGCAATTGAGAGTGCCTCAGCAGGCTCCGAGCGGGGCGCAGGTTGAGTTCGCCGCGTCAACCTCCCAGGTGAGCCCCTTTGACGGATCCTTCGGATCAACCGGTGCGGGGACGTAGATCTTGGTCATCTCGGCCGTGACGTCCTTCCCGTTGGTGTTCTTCGAGGTGAGGGTGACAACGCCGTCCTTCACGGTGATGCTCTTCACGAACTTCGAGACGCCGGTGCCGTACTTGATGGCATCGGCCATGCTCCAGTCCTTGCCCTTGGCCTTCCCGGAGCAGGCGGAGAGCTTCTTCTTCTGCTGGAAGCAGAGCTCGACGGTCTGGAGGACCGGGCCGGTGCCGCGGTCGGCGCTTTTGAAGTTGTAGATGTTTGCCTGGAAATCGGTGAGCTTGGTCCTGTCAATCGAGGGCTTTACCGGAACAGTCTGCTTCGGCTCTTCCTTCTTCACCTCAGCCTTTGCGGTCTTTGCCGCGGAGTCTTTTTTGGCCTGAACGGCCTCTTTGGCCTGAGGCTGGGCAGATGCGGCAGGGGCCGGCTCGTTCTTGCTGCATCCGGTGCACGCTGCTGCGATGGCTGCGGCGGAAAGGGCCGCGATGATGAGACTCTTTTTCATTGCTGGAACTTCCATTATGAACAGAAAAGCCCGGCAAGGAGAAGAACCGGGCTCAGTACGGACTTATCCGCACACCCTGATTATACGGGAAAAGCATTGTTCCGGCAGTTGATTCTTTCTGATATGAGATATCCGTCCGTTTTTTGGATAGGGCATCTCCCGGCACGGAGAAGTTTCCCTGGGAGAGGGCCGCAGGGCGGCGGATATAATTGGAAAATGGTTCCGTTTCCCGGAGCCGGGACAAAGGAGGCATTTACTGATGAAGGTTCTCATTATCTGCACCGGCAACAGCTGCCGGAGCCAGATGGCGGCCGCATATCTGGAGCAGCTCTGTCCTCTGTGGACCGTGAGGTCGGCAGGCACCAGGCCCGCGCCTGAGGTGAACCCTCTTGCCGTGAGGGTTATGGCAGAGGACGGAATAGACATCAGCGGCAGGATCCCCATGAGCGTTTCCCGGTACATCCCGGAGCCCTGGGACACGGTGATTACCGTCTGCGGCGGTGCGCGCGAGACCTGCCCGGTGTTCACCGGCAGAGTCTCTGGGCGTCTCCACATCGGCTTTGACGATCCTGCCGCGGCAGAGGGATCATAGGATGAGCGTCTCCGCGTGTTCCGCCGCGTGCGCGATGAGATCAGGGAGGCAATGGCGAAGTTTGCTGCGGAGAACGGCCGTAACGGCTGTCAGAGCTGAGGCGCATTTTTGTCAGATAGCGCGTTTTGATCTGCGGATTTTTGCAGAATAACGCACTCTGAAGCGTGAAAATCTGCAGAATAACGCATTCTGTGGATTTTCCGGACTTCCTCAGGGAGGGAGATACGGATATGATTGACAAGGGACTCCTTGAGCTTGTCCTCTCCGGGCAGAAGAAGAAAATTGAAAACCGTGCCGGTGAGAGGCTCTTTTGCAGAAGCGGGGAGCCGCAGGTGGATTTGGACAGCCCGCAGGCTCAGGTGGTAACCGGCGTCAGGGGCTGCGGCAAGACCTCTCTCTGCCTTAAGGCATTGCATGAGAGGGGAGTGAGGTTCGCCTATGCGGACTTCTCGGATGAGCGCCTTGCGGGGCTCAGGTCTGATCAGCTCAATGACGTCCTTGAGGTCCTTTACAAGATAAACGGGGATTTCAGCTTCCTGTTCCTTGATGAGATACAGACGGTTGAGGGCTGGGAGCTTTTTGCAAACCGGCTGCTCAGAAAGCGGATGCATGTCATCGCGGCAGGCTCCGATGCAGGGCTCCTCTCCGGGAAGTCTGCCACCCATCTTACCGGCAGGAATAAGGTGACGGAGCTCTTTCCCATGTCGTTCCGGGAATTCTGCATGGCACGGGAGGTGGACACTGAGAGCAGGACGGCAAAGGCAGAGGCTTTCCGGCGGACTGCCTTCGATCAGTACCTGATGTGCGGCGGCTTCCCTGAAGCCAGGTCTGCTGGGGAGAGCCGCCGGTACGCTGCAGGGCTTGTCAGCGATGTTCTGCGTGAGACTGAGGAGCGCTGCGGCATAAGCTGCACTGCAGCCTTTGAGAGCATGACGGAGCACCTTCTCAGCAGCGTCCCGTACACCGCTGTCCCGAAGGATCTGGCCGGGAAGTTCGGATTCAGGTCAGAGCACACAGCCAGGAAATACATTGACTGCCTGAAAGGCTCATATCTCCTTACCGGCATTCAGAAATATTCTCCCGAAAGCAGGATAAGGCTTACGCAGGAGAAGCTGTATGCTGCTGACACCGCGCTTATGGCCACGGGGGAGAATGCCCTTTCGGCAGCCGGGATGGATCAAAGGCTCGGGACAATAGTCCTGGCTCACCTTATAAGGAGTTGCAGGGCGGAAGGGCTTGATGTCCGCTATCTGAGCGGGCGTAGCGGTGAGTGCGGCTTTGTGGTCTGCAGTGGCAGCAATGTACGCGAGGCCATTCAGGTGTCCTCTGACATATCAGACAAGGCTGCCCGCAGGCTGAAGATCAGGGGGCTGATGCTCGCTGAGAGACAGACAGGCTGTACTGATCTTCTTTTGCTTACTCATCACAACAGGGAGGATATCGAGGTGTCTGGATGCCATATCAGGATCCGTCCGGTCTATGAATGGTGCCTGGGGTTAGGGATCTGAGTCTCCGGAGCCTGTGATAACTTTGTGTTCCTATGCCGCCAATTTATGCCGGCATTCCGTAAAAAACGTAACCAATTGTTTTTGCTTATAAAATTGCGATACTGGTGCAATAAGTCGGAATTTTCGGGACTTATTGCACCGGTATCGCCTCATTTTGAGAATATAAGGTGTCCGGAGTGTCTGACGGGGACAGCCTTATGCCATTCGTCCATGCAACGGAAACGCTCCGGATCCGCGGCTCTCCGGCGGTGCGCCGTGGCCGGTTATGATCCAAAACAGTGCAATCCTGCCCGATAACAGGACTTTTAATGCGGATTCCGTTTGAGGCGGCAGCATATTTAGTGGTGCTTCAGACACACAGGCACGAGATATGCTGATATCTCCGGTACATCAGGATAGAAAGACCGAGGCGGCTGATTCTTTTGCAGTTTCGGACCTTTTCTTCTGGTCCGTATGTCTTTAGTACTTTTTATTGCAGGCAGTGCTGGCTGCACAACCCAATCAAAAAAAACGGGACACTTTTTATCCAGTTTAAATCAGCCGCAGGAAGATCCGGCCGTGCTCCATGAGCATCAGCAGGCCGGGTTGTTACCGGAAATGCGGCACAAATCCTTAATTTGTCCGGCGTCTCCTCAACTACAATGCACCGACTTACAGGGTGCAGGGCAGGCAAGACTATGGCAGAAAGCAGAAAAGACGTAATCAGCTCCCTTGACCGGGTCATCGGGCTCATCAAGACTGACACCAGAGACATTCCCGCGGCAGAGAAGAAGAGAATGGTGAGGGAGACCCTCGATCAGTTCCAGAACTATGTATCGCCGGGCTGGCTCAAGTACCGGAAGTCCGTCTCCTCGGACTCCGCGGAGGGCGCGGTCCTCGAGTGGCAGGACGGCGGCGCCTACTGCTACGGGCTCGAGGGCGAGAAGTTCATCGACTGCCTGGGCGGCTTCGGCGTGTTCACCTTCGGGCACCGCAACAGCGAGATCCTCGATGTGGTGAAGGCGCAGCTTGACCACCAGGCTCTCCACTCCCAGGAGCTGCTCGATCCGCTCCGCGGCTACCTCGCGAAGGCGATGGCCGCCATCACCCCGGGCGACCTGCAGTACTGCTTCTTCACGAACGGCGGCGCCGAGGCGGTCGAGATGGCCCTCAAGCTCTCGCGCATCGCGACGGGCGGCCGCTGGTTCATCTCCGCAGTAGGAGGCTTCCACGGGAAGTCCATGGGCGCGGTCTCCGTCTGCGGGAAGAGCACCTACCGCACTCCCTACGGACCGATGGTTCAGCAGGTCCAGCACGTCCGCTACGGCGTCGCGGATGACATCAGGCAGGCAATAAAGAACCTCCAGGAGGTCGGCGAGAAGGTCGCCGCCGTAATCCTCGAGCCGATCCAGGGCGAGGCCGGCGTCATTGTCCCGCCCGAAGGCTACCTTAAGGCAGTGCGTGAGATCTGCGACGAGACCGGCGTCGCGCTCATCTTCGACGAGATCCAGACCGGCATGGGCCGCACCGGCACGGTGTGGAGATGCGAGCACGAGGGCGTCACCCCTGACATCATGACCTACGGCAAGGCCTTCGGCGGCGGCATCATGCCGATAACCGGCATCATCTGCCGCCCGAAGATGTGGACGCAGCAGCTCATCGACAACCCGTGGCTCCTCGGCTCGCCGACCTTCGGCGGCAACCCCCTCTGCTGCGCCGCTGCCATCGCCGCGATCCGCTACATGCTCGCGAACGACATCCCGGCGGTCTGCGCGAGGAAGGGAAAGCTCCTTAAGGACGGGCTTGAGTCGCTTGCGAAAAAGTACCCTGACGTCATCGCCGAGGTGCGCGGCGTGGGCCTCATGCTCGCCGTGGAGTTCAGGACCCAGGAGCTCGGCTACGAGACCGCGAAGGGGCTCTTCGCCCGCCGCGTCATGACCGCGGGCACTCTCGTGAACGCGAAGACCATCCGCTTCGAGCCGACGGCGGAGATTTCGGAGGAGGACATCAGCGAGGTCATCAGCCGCCTTGACGAGGCCCTTGCCGACACCCGCCGCAGGTGCGCCCGCGACATGAGGAAGAGCGGCGCGGCGCCCCGCACTCTCAAGGACGTCTCCCGCAAGAACGTGCCCGGCGTTTCCGCATTCATCAAGATGCAGCAGTCTGTCCAGGACCGGGGGCTCTCAAGGAAGCAGTGATGCATTCTCTCCGGGAAAATTCCCGGAACGACCGCTGCGTGTGAGGAGCGCCACGGGTAGGCCCGTGATGCTCCTCCGTGAGGCTTTCCGCAGGGCGCCGACCGTATGGCACGGCGCCCCAGTTCCTTTCTGCCAGGCCAATTCGTTCAGGCACCATTCCGCTGTTCCCGCGGGGCCTCCCTTATACAAAAAACGGCGCTGAATCAGATGACTGCTGCAGGGAGAGGCGTGACATCTGCCTGTTTTTTTACAAAACTTTTCATTTTTCTTACAGGTCCTTAATAGTTTGAGGGCTAAAACTTCCGGCACTGTCATATAATGAGCCCGGACCGGAGCAACCTGCGCCCGGGGCATAACCGTGCCCGGGCAGCGGCGTCTCACGGGGCGGCGCCTCCCTTGAGGCTTTGTTGGACTGACCTGGAAATAGCGGCGAATGATATATCTTGTAGAGGATGATGACGATATCAGGGATCTGATGGTTTACTCCTTCAGGAACTCAAGGCTTGACGCCGAGGGCTTCTCCAGGCCGTCCGACTTCTGGAAGGCCATGGCCTCGGAGCTCCCTGACATCATCCTTCTCGACATCATGCTCCCCGAGGAGGACGGCATCTCGATCCTCAGGAAGCTCCGGAGCAAGGAGAAGACCCGCTCCATTCCGGTCATGATGGTGACGGCGAAGGGCAGCGAGTACGACAAGGTGCAGGGACTTGATCTCGGCGCTGACGACTACCTCGCGAAGCCCTTCGGCATCATGGAGCTCATCGCCCGCGTCAAGGCCCTGATGCGCCGCACCGGCACCAGGTCAGGGGACGGCTCGGAGGAGGAGGTGCTGCGCCACGGCGACATCGAGCTCCGCCCCGCCGGGCGCTATGTCTCCGTCGGGGGCGAGGACGTGAAGCTCTCCGCGAGGGAGTTCGATCTCCTCGAGTACTTCATGCGCCGCCCGGGCGTCGTGCTCTCCCGCGACCTCATCCTCACCCGCGTCTGGGGCTACTCCTGCAGCATCGAGAGCCGCACCGTCGACGTCCACGTCAAGTCGCTCCGGAAGAAGCTCGGCGACGCGGGCGCGGAGATTGAGACGGTGAGGGGCATCGGCTACCGCCTCAACCAGGAGAGCGAGGCTTGAAGCGCAGAATATTCCTGAGCCTTGTCCTCATCGCGCTGATCTCGGCCGTCATCGCCATGCTGGTGACCGGCTTCTTCTATTTCGGGGAGTACGAGAAGAGGGCGCGCTTCGATCTCAGGCAGCAGCTCTCCGCGGCTGCCGAGGGCTACCGGACGGGCGGCGAGAGCTACATCAGATCGCTCCGGCTTGACTCCAGGATCACCCTCATCGAGGAGGACGGCGACGTCATCTACGACTCGAGGGGCTCCGCCTCCGAGATGAACTCCCACGCTGACAGGCAGGAGTTCATCGACGCGGAGAGGAGCGGCAGCGGCACGAGCGAGCGCCGCTCCGAGACCATGGGCCTCAAGACCATGTACGAGGCGGAGCTCCTGCCGGACGGCAGGGTCCTCCGCATGTCGGTCGACATCGAGAGCCTCACCTACTCGTTCAGGACCGCGGTGTTCTTCGTGATCCTCATCTTCGTCCCGTTCTGCTTCATCCTGCTCCTTGCAGCTGAGCTCATCACGAGGCGCCTCGCGGGGCCCATCTCGCGGATTGACCTTGACCGGCCGCTCGACTCCAACGTCTACCCGGAGCTCTACCCGCTCCTCTCGAAGATCTCGGGGCAGAACCGCAAGATCGAGCTGCAGCTCAGGGAGCTCAGCACCAGGCAGAGCGTCATCAGGACCGTGACCTCCAACATGAGGGAGGGCGTCATCTTCACCGATCCTGACCAGATCATCCTCCTCTCGAACGGCGAGGCGAGGAACTTCCTCCAGGCGATAGGCGAGGCTCCCGACGCACCGCGCATCCTCGACACCATGAAGGGCATCGGCGCGCTCTCGAAGGATGTCCGGAAGGGCGTCACCTCGAGGAAGCTCATCTTCTCCGGGAACCTTTACTACGAGGTCCAGGGCTCCGCGGTCTACTCCGGAGAGACCGAGGTCGGCTGCTGCTACACGATAAGGAACGTCACGACCGACGTCATGCAGGAGCAGCAGCGCCGCGAGTTCTCCGCAAATGTCTCCCACGAGCTCAAGACCCCGCTCACCTCCATCTCGGGCTTTGCCGAGATCATCAAGAGCGGCATCGCGAAGCCGGAGGACGTTCCGGTGTTCGCCGGGAAGATCATGGCTGACGTGAAGCGCCTCCTCGGGCTCATCGACGACATCATCAGGCTCTCGCACCTTGAGAGCGGCGGCGCGAACGAGTTCAGGATCTGCGACCTCGGCGCCATGGCCGAGGAGGTCGCGGCGCAGTACGAGTTCACCGCCGAGCAGAAGAATGTCACGCTCTCGTGCGACGTCGGGCATGTGAGGATCCGCGCCGTGATGCCTTTTCTCCGCGACATCATCGCGAACCTCATCGACAACGCCATCAAGTACAACAGGCCGGAGGGGAAGGTCACGGTGAGCGTCACTCAGAGCAGATCTGACGCGAGGCTCACGGTGAAGGACACCGGCATCGGCATCCCCGCAGACTGCCGGAGCCGTGTGTTCGAGAGGTTTTTCCGGGTGGACAAGAACCACTCGAGGAAAATCGGCGGCACCGGACTCGGCCTTTCCATCGTGAAGCACGCCGCTGAGGCGAACGGCGGGGTGATTACCCTTGAGAGCGAGCTCGGGAAGGGCACCAGCATTACCGTAACGTTCCCGGTGTGCGCTGAGGAGAAGGATGCTTCCGCTCCGGGCCCGGCCGCACAGGCAGCACCGGCTTCAGCAGCCGGCGCGAAGGCCCGGGGGACGCCCGTCCCTGCCCCGGATCCCTCTGCCGCGGCGGCGGGCGCGGCCTGAGCATTCTGCAATACGGCTGCACCATGATGCCGCACGGTGCCAGCGGTCACGGACAGCCTTTCCTTTGTGTGGTATAAGACTCCTAAACATCATGAGGAGGTGGTCCATGATTTCGTTCAGCATGCCAGTAAGGGTGTTCTTCGGCGAGAACGCCGTAGCGGAGAACTCGGCGGTTTTCGAGCGCTTCTCCGGGAAGAAGGCCTTCATCGTCACCGGGGCGCGCTCAGCGAAGGAGAGCGGCGCGCTGAGGGATGTCTCCGCAGCGCTCTCGAAGCACGCCATTGAGTACGAGGTCTGGAGCGATGTTGTGCCGAACCCCGGGGTGGAGCTCGTCTACCGCGGGGCGAAGGAGGCGAGGAAGTGCGGCGCAGCCTTCGTCATCGGCATCGGCGGCGGCTCGGCCATGGACGCGGCGAAGGTCATCGCGCTCCTTGCGGTGAACCCCATCCCGAAGGCCGCGATATTCGCGGGCTCCCCCGAGCCCAAGGCCCTTCCGGTCATTCAGATCCCGACCACGTCCGGCACGGGAAGCGAGGTCACCCCGAACTCGGTCCTCTCGAATGACACCGACATGACGAAGACCAGCGTCGCCTCGCCTGCGATGTTCGCCGACACCGCCTTCGTCGATCCGCGCTACACCGTGACCATGGACAGGAAAACCACTGCTGACACAGCGGTCGACGCCATGACCCACGCCGTGGAGGGGATGATGTCGAAGAGGGCCGGGAGGCTCACCGACGCGCTTGCCGCCGAGGCCATAGGCTGTTTCGTCTCCGCTGAGCCTGCGCTCCTCGGGGAGGAGGAGATCTCCATGAAGGAGCGCGCATCGCTTCTCTACGCCTCGACGGTCGCCGGCATGGTGATAGCCCAGACCGGAACGGTCGGAGTCCATGCCATGGGCTACCAGCTCACCTATCACCGCTCGGTGCCGCACGGGCGCGCGAACGGCTTTATCCTCACTGACTACCTCGCCGCCGTCGAGAAGCATGATCCGGTAATCGTCAGCACCATCCTGGAGGAGCTCGGGCTTGAGGACCTCTGTGAGCTCCGGACCCTGATGGACCGCCTCCTCGGGCCCCGTCCCGCGGTCTCCGACTTCGAGATCGAGGGGTTCGCGAAGCGCGCCGCGGCGGCCCCCGGCATGAGGAACGGCGCCGTGGTCCTCACCGAGTCCGAGATCAGGTCGGTCTACCGCAGGTCCCTGGCCTGACCTTTCCTGAAGCGCTCTGCCGGCGGGCCGATATGTGTCTTTTGTGAAGTGCCGGCAGTTTTAAAACGCGGGAATGTGGCAGAATGTATTGGGGAATTTGTTTCCTGATAATTGTCGTGAGCCAGTTTTTTGAGATACAGCTATGCCACATAAAGCACGATTCTTCTGCGCTGCGGTCTTTGCCTGCGCCGTCTCGGCGGTGATAGCGGGCAGCGAGCCTGACGGCAGCCTCTCCGACCGCCTCGGGGACGTGCTCGCCGGGGATCTCGGCGGGCAGGATGTGGTCGAGAAGACGAAGAGCGGCAGGGTCAAGAACAGCATGCCGCTCACCGGGCAGCCCTTCAGGGTCATGGCTGTGCTCCACGGGCTCGACTCCCATGACAAACTCGGCAACGCCGCGGTCTGCCTTGACGTGAACGGGGACGGCTTCTGCGACCGGAACGACATCGGCCTCACCATGTCCTCGAAGGACGGGCAGGCTGAGTTCCAGATCGAGGAGGGCGACTTCATCAGCGCCGTCGAGAACTTCAGGAACATTGTCGCCGTGACGCAGTTCGGCGTCCTTGCCGCGAGAATCGACAGCGGCGCTCCGGTCGCGTCAAAGGCCCATCTCCTCCGCTACGACCTCTCCCTCCCGTCGACGCTGGTCGCCCAGTCGGCCTCGGCCCTCGTCGGCACGGAGCTTGAGGACTACAACGGCGCGGTCAACGCCTCCACCGAGGAGCTCGGCGGCGACAAGAACGATCTGAGGGAGCATGACTTCAAGGAGAACTCCCCCGTATACATCTTCTTCAAGTCCCTGCGCGACGCGAAGATGGACATCGACTCGACCGTCTTCATCCCGGGGGCCCTCCGGGACATCAGGAGCGATCTCGCGCAGCATTTCTCGCCAGAGTACATCTCGCTCTATTTCCAGAAGACCGGCGAGTTCTCGGTCCGCCAGGCAAGCGACAACAACCCTCCGGAGAACCCCCGGATCATCTACACGGTTGACCTAAGCACCTGCTACAGCCTGCAGTTCAGCGGCAGGGCGGAGGATCAGGACAAGGGCGACGTCATCACCTACCGGTGGGACTTCGGGGACGGGAGCGACGTGCAGACCACGAAGTCCGCCGAGGAGCCGATCTTCCACAAGTTCTCTCCGGGCGGGAAGACCGACGGGCAGTACACGGTCAGGATGACCGCGGACGACGGGCGCGGCGGCACGGTGTCAGTCGAGCAGCCGGTGTTCATCAACACCGCGCTCTGCCCCGCGGAGGCAAAGCCCTATGTGTTCTACGCGAAGAACGACTCCGGCTCCTATGACATCAGCTTCAACCTGAGTCCGATGACCCTCCGGCAGGAGAAAATCAAGGGCTACAGATGGGATTTCGGGGACGGGCGGCATCAGGAGACTGACGGCGCGGTCCCGCAGGTGAGCCACGAGTACAAGGCGCGAACCAAGCCCTACACCATTGTGGTGAACGCCTACGCGGAGAGCGGCAAGGCCTGGAGCGCCTCGGCGAAGATAACGCCTGATCCGGCGAAGGCCGGCGAGCTCCCGGAATCCGACATGGGCATCGACTTCAACGGGCAGACCATCAGGCTCTACCAGAACGACTACGGCGATCCTGACGCGCTCAGGGGACTCAACACCAGCTGGAAGATCGAGTCCGTGACTGACGAGCCGGTGATAAGCGACATCTTCATGACCGGCGAGAAGTCGTTCGTCTACACGCTACCCGTGAACCCCGACGACAACATCGCTGAGTACATCGTGATCCTCGGCCAGTCGGACAGCGCGGGCAACTACCGCTCGATCATCCAGGGCATCTACTGCGACAAGGCGACGAAGGAGTGCACCTACAACTAAGGGTGCCTCTGTGCAGGTACGGCCGTCCTCAGGGGCGGCCTTTTCAATTCCGGCCGGGCCGCTTGAGGACAGGATGATGCTGGTTGCATTCCCGGCAGGCGGGAAGCGGCTCCTTGACACGAAGAGGCTCGAAGGCCCGGTGTTCAGGGCGCCTGGCGATGAGAGGATCTTCAGAAACTCAGAGATTCATCCTGGCACCATAACCCGGGATGGCCGGGACATCGATATTGCGCCTGAGACGGTATACCGGGAGAGAGTCCCGTATGGCGGAGAAAGGCGCGGCGCAGCCTTATGACAGCTCTGTCACAAAAGCCTCTGCTCAGTATTGCAGAGCACAGGGCACCTTACTATACTGAGACCGTGCTGCGGTCAGTTCATCCGTCCCTGCCTCTCGTAATACCTCGAGGCGCTGTCTCCGCGATGATGACATATCGCGGCGGGCAAATTCCCTCATGCCGTACAAAGCTCAATCTTAAGAGCACTTTTGGCAGTGGGTCAAATACCGTCCGCGAATAACTCTCACGCCGGATCCGCTGATGGATTTCTTCCTGAGGCTACACGGTGCACATGCCCGGCACGGCATCCCTTCATTTCCCATGAAGGGATGTTCCTTCTTCCCCGTCCAATGCATTTTTCCTGATAATCCCCGTCATGCCGGCAGCATTCTTGTCTCTTTGGTGACACCGGACATGGAAATGCAACGTGACGCTTAAAGCCGCTGATGAATGATTGCGCTGCTTCGAATCCGGACGGCACATAGCCCTGTTTGCCTTTGATAATGCGGACTTTTTTGTGCTTTTTCTGACTTCATTCGGTTTAAATCGTGCCACAGGTCACAATCGAATGGCGCCCCATTGTATAAAATTTAACACCGCGAAAATTGTGCACGGCAGCGCCGTGCAGTCAGCGGGCTGAGAACAATAAAAAAGGCCGGTCCGCTCCGCCCCGTCTCCCGCACTGACGGAAGACGCGATCATAAAAGCATAGGAACTAACGAACATATGAAGATGAAAAAGCCGGGCTTCAGGATCAGCAAGCTCATGCTGGCCCTCGGCGTAGCCATGTCAGTTCCGTTCTCTGCAGTCGTCGGGCTGTCAGACGCGGAGGCTCTCATAGCTGCCACCCACGTATATCACAACCACATGCCGAACTTCTGGCCGTACTACGACACCTCGAAGTACGCCTCCACTCCGGTCGGCGGCGCTATCCGCTACACCTATGACGGCGGTGCCATGGCGCTCCAGAGCGGCTCGGTCGCAGGCTACGCGCTCGCCCTGAAAAACGGCAAGCTGATGCCTCACGACAACCTCAACCAGTATTACGACAGGGACGCGAAGCGCAACGCCTACACCAACTGGCCGGCTGACACCGCGAGGAAGTTCGTCTCGCAGCATCCGCAGAGCCAGGTACAGGTAACCATGTCCGCTGCGGTAATCAACGATGTCCAGGACTTCGCCGAGCGCGGCACCTTCGACTTCTTCAAGCCGGGCTGGGCATACAAGTGGGTAGACGCATACAACAGCCTCAAGACCGCCAACGGCTTCCATGCGCTTGAGCCTATCCACTTCACCGGCCACCATTCCATGGGCCCCCTGGTCGGACCGCAGTATTTCCTGAAGGATCTCATTTACCAGAACGTAACCCTGCAGCAGGACTACTTCCTCGGCGACTCGTTCAGGCCCTCGGAGGGATTCTTCCCGACCGAGCTCGGCTTCTCCGAGAGGCTCATCCCGACTCTCAGGAAGCTCGGCGTAAAGTGGTCAGTCATGGGCAACAACCATTTCTCCCGTGCGGTAAAGAGCTATCCTTATCTCGATGACCCGGGGAAGGATACCCTTGTTTCCCCTCCGAACAGGGCAGATCTCCAGAACGACGTTGACGGCGGCACCTGGTATACCCTCGGCATGGAGCACGAGCAGCAGAACATCGTCAACTACTTCCCGTTCGCTGACATCCCGCACTGGGTACAGTACGTCAACCCTGAGACCGGTGAGGTCTACAAGCTCGCCGGAATCCCTGTTGATCAGAACGGCTCCTGGCTTGAGGGCTGGGAAGGAAAGGCCGGTCCTGAGCAGACCATCGGCAAGTTCGAGAAGGACGCCGGCGGCCGTGTTCCCTACTTCGTAATCGCCCACGACGGCGATAACGGCGAGGGCCGCGCGGGCTCCGTGGAGACCTGGGAAAATTCCGGCAACTTCACCTACGTACAGCCCGGGGTAAAGGGCATGGGCGTACAGGAGTACCTCAAGACCTATCCTATCCCCGAGGATGATGTCCAGCACGTCCAGGACGGCTCCTGGGTTGATACCCGTGATTCATCCTCAGACCCGACCTGGTACCACTGGCATATCCCGATGGGCGTATGGAAGGGACAGTTCGCTGACTTCACCAAGGCAACCGGCAAGACCTTCGACTGGCCGACCAACTTTGACGGCACCCCGCTCGGGCACGCTGTCTCCATGGAGTACGGCTACCACTACCTCGAGAGAAACTTCGCCCTCCTCCAGGCTGCCATCAACTACGCCGAGACTGCAGAGCAGATCTGGCTCGACGGCCATCCCAACTACTGGTCTCCGAAGACTGACAAGGAGAAGCGCGTAACCTACGAGGGCAACCAGCTCAATCCGTACATGATGAGCTACCCTGTGAAGGGCGACGAGAGCAATGACTACAAGGGCGGCGCGAACCCTGCGGAGCTCGGCTGGTACTTCCTCATCAGCTCCATTGACTCGGGCTTCGGCTACTATGACGAGAACGTTGATGATAACGTCAAGCCCTCGCTCGGCTTCAACCAGTCCCTGTTCTTCACCGAGCCCTACGTAGAGGCTCACGCCGGAGAGGACCGCACCGGTCCTTCCATGTGGTGGGTGCAGCGCTATCCGTACAATCCGGGCAGCGCCAACGCCTCCAAGGCCGAGGGCTGGACCAAGCTCTGGGCCAACAACAGCTTCGCCATCTACACCTATGCCTATGATGTAAGCGGCATCCAGGATGTCAAGGTCTTCATCAGAAAGCACAAGGACAAGAGGATGTCCCCGACCGACATCGCTCCGCGCGTCTATGATCCGGCCTCCGTCTGCCCTGGCGTCGCAAACTGCGATCCTGACCAGGTAGGCGAGTGGGTAGAGTATCCTACCAAGGTCAGGGACCTTACCCCGGACATGAACGGAGTCGCCTGGCAGAACAACGATGTAAGCTACAACTACAAGGTCATCCCCGGCCAGAAGATCGGCTCCACCTACTATGCCTATATCGATGATCTCCAGGACGAGCTCGTCGACTACTACATGGAGGCTACCGATACCCTCGGCAATGTCACGAAGAGCGAGATCCAGCAGGTCTATGTAGGCGCCGGCCGCTACACCAAGAAGGACGGCAAGTGGGTTGAGGACATCAACGGCGAGCAGGAGGGAAGCGAGGCATTCCTCTCCCGCGTCGGACCGCGCCCGACCTACAAGAACATCACCCTCTGGGCCAACCCGTCTGACGGCTCCAAGCCTGCCTCCGACTACCGCGCGCAGGGCGACGAGAACTGGGGCAGCGCTTCCTACAAGGAGGCCTCTGAGGGCTGGTACAAGGCATCCGTCCGCTACATCGACACCTCAAGCTGCGCTGACACCCGCTACCATGCCTACGGCACAGCGGCATCCGGCGACGGCCAGTGCCTCTCGGCTGACGAGAGCAGCAGCTGGATGTGGGATGAGGAGAGCCAGCAGTTTGTTCCGGGCGTTCCTCACATCATTCAGCATGCCGACATCTACTTCAAGCCGGCATCAGATCCGGGCAAGGTCTGCATGCACTACAGGGCTCTCCCCCAGACCGGCGACGAGGGCTGGACTGCAGTTCCGGGCGAGGAGATGGATAAGTCTCAGTATTCAGGCTGGTACGTGCTGGGGCATGACTTCGATTATGACGCCACCGGCATTGAGTTCCTCTTCAATGACTGCGGAAACAGCTGGTACAAGAACTCGAGCGGCGGCAACTTCGTGGTTGATGGTATCAAGGACACTGCCGTTGAGGGAACCAACATTGGACCTCTCCCCGGCCCTACCAACCAGAGCCCGGTAGCCAAGGCCTCCGCCTCCGCCGACAATGTTGACGCAGGCACCGCGGTAACCCTGAGCGCGGCAGGCTCCAAGGATCCTGACGGCTCCATCTCGAGCTACGTCTGGACCGCCGGCGGCAAGAGCATCGGATCCGGCGAGACCGTGAAGGTTACCCCGGAGAAGACCACCACCTACACCCTTACCGTAACCGATGACAAGGGGGCAACCTCCTCTGCAACGGTCAAGGTAACCGTAAAGGCGGTCAACCATGCTCCCAAGGCATCCTTCACTGCTGCGGCAAAGAAGCTCACCGTACAGTTCACCAACACCTCAAAGGATCAGGACGGCGACAAGCTGACCTATTCATGGGATTTCGGTGACGGCGAGACCTCGGCCGAGGCTTCCCCGAAGCATGTCTATGCCGATGAGGACTCCTATGAGGTAACTCTCACCGCGACTGACGCGAAGGGCCTCTCGAACAGTGCAAAGCAGACCGTAACCGTACAGAACACCAACACTGCTCCGAAGGCTGCGTTCTCTGTAAGCAAGAGCGCTCTCAACGTGACCTTCACCAACCAGTCCAAGGATGAGGACGGCGACAAGCTGACCTATTCATGGGACTTCGGTGACGGCGAGACCTCCGATGCGGCAAGCCCTGCGCACACCTATGCTGAGGAAGGAACCTACAACGTCTACCTCACCGTATCTGACGGCAAGGCCGAGAGCACCGCGCAGCAGGACGTAACCGTCAACCAGGCAGCCAAGTGCACGCCGCAGAACAAGTCGATGTACTTCGCCTCGACCGCCAACAAGTGGACCTTCGAGGAGATGAAGTACAACGAGGAGAACTGCAGCTGGGAGATTGGTGTTCACTTCGACGGCAAGGGCGACGAGAACGGCGAGCAGCGCTTCAAGGTAACCTCAGCTCCTGACTGGCAGCACCGCATCTACGGTCAGGGCCTCGACAACCAGCTCTGCGACAACACCAGAATGTGCGGCGATGTCTTCACCGACGCTCAGGGCACGACAATTATCGGAGTCAAGGACACCGACGGCGAGCTGACCTACGATGTTGTTCCCACGGGCATACCTGATGCCAGGTGCGACAAGCATGAGGCTATGTACTATGCCGGCACCACCAACGGCTGGACCTTCGAGCCGATGAAGTGCTATGCAGGCGGCATCTGGTACATCGAGGTTGATTTCACCGGCAAGGGCGACGAGAACGGCGGCCAGCGCTGGAAGGTAACCACCGCTCCTGACTGGCAGCACGGCATCTACGGACAGGGCCTTGACAACCAGCTCTGCGACAACACCAGGACCTGCGGCGATGTCTACACCGACAAGAAGGGCAAGTACTTCCTTATGGTCCGTGATGACGGCATGACCTGGGAGATTGAGAAAGGTCTGCCAGTATATTAATCAAATGACGCTGCGGCTCCTTTCAGAGGAGCACCAGTAAAACAGGGCCGGCTTGATGCCGGCCTTTCTTATTTCTGATCCATTCATTCCCGGAGCACTGCCTCCGGCTCTTCCCCGAATCCCTTCTCTCCGGCAGGCGCCGGATTCTGGCCGTTTCCGGCAAAAATGGTAAAATCCCCTCAGATCCGGAGGTTGCTGTGGCGCAGAGTATTCTTTTGTTGCAATTCACGCCCCTTGCGGGTGCGACGTCAGACAATGCCGGAGCTTCTTCAGGACTCAATCAGGAATTCTGCAGAATTGGCCTTGTTATGACTGGAAGAACATCCAGCTCTTCGCCAGCGAAGGGGCAGAACGTCTATTCCATAACTTCATGATAACTGCAACAGATGGTGCAATCAAATTTTAATGAATGCAGAAATGTCATAATGAGTCATTATCATGAATTTTTACTTGCATCCAATCAGGCTTAAGATGGCTGTAAACAGTAACATTCTTTTGAACATGATGGGAGTGCAGCTCTACTCCCTGAGAATAGGAACGCCCGCCTTTGAGGCGCTCCGGAAGAACGTTCCCGCCTCCCTCCTCCCCCAGCCAGAGGTTAAGAAGGAGGCGGCGCAGGCAGGGCCCGAGTCTTTCGCCGAGCTCTCGGGTAAGCCGCAGCAGGGCGCAGCCCAGAAGGCTCCGCCCAAGAGCTCGTTCGGAGCCTACGCGGGGGAGCTCGGCGGCTTCAGGCGCGAGAGCCGGCCGGTAAATTTCTACCGTCCGCCGAAATATCCCTTCACCATCTTCAAGATCGTGGGGCCGTTTCCCGAGTGCATCGCGGATCTCTACGCGGTCCTGCGCCCGGATATCCTGTTCTTCCGCTCATCGCCCTCCGAGATAAGGAGGGGCGATCTGGTGCTTGTCACTGACACCACCGCGAGCATCCCGGTCCCCGCGACCTACTTTGACTTCAGGGGAGGAGCGAAGAAGCTCTTCGGGGATCTCTTCGGGAAAGGGCTCCTCCGTCCCGCGCCGGGGGCGGGCAGGGCATGACTGCGGGATCACTCCTTTTCCCGCTCCGCCTCGTCCGCGGCATCAGGGGCAGGCTCCGCACCTTCCTCATCACGCTCGCGGCGCTCCTCGCGTCATCCGTGTGCCTCTCGGGCGTCAGGGTCTACTCCTATGTCGACGAGAACGGCACCACCCACTTCACCGACATCCCGGTTGACGAGAGCGAGGTCGCGGCAGACGTCATGACCGAGGACTTCTACGATGACTGCGGTGAGAACGAGGTGCAGCTCGCGATCAGGGACGAGGACGGCGACTACGCAGTCTACATCACTAACCTCATCGCCTCGCCGGTCACCGTGACCCTCCACGCGAGCCACCCTGAGTACGTCGAGAGCGACATCGACTTCTCGAAGATTTACCGCATAGGGGAGGGCAAGACCGAGCCCTTGGGGTACATTTCATACAGCGACGGCGGGGTGTTCGAACTCTCCTTCACCTGCAGTATCGGTACCCCGACCTTCGACATGAAGGAGTACAGCGGCAACGAGTTCATCATCCCGTTCTACGGGACGTTCCGCGTCACGCAGGCACCGGGCGGGAAGCTGAGCCACTCGGGGCCCGCGAGCCGCTACGCAGTTGACATCAGCATGCCGATAGGGACTCCCGTGCGCGCCTCGCGCCGCGGGCGTGTGGTCAACATGAAGATGAACTCCTCGACAGGCGGACCGTCTCCTTCATTCAGGCCCTTCGCGAACTTCATCCGCATCCTCCACGATGACGGGACGAGCTCCATTTACGTTCACCTCAAGGGCGGCTCCGCGATGGTCTCGAAGGGACAGATGGTCGAGACCGGGCAGGTCATAGCGCTCTCCGGCAACACCGGCTACACCACCGGTCCGCACCTTCATTTTGCCGTGCAGCACAACAACGGCGTGAGGAACGTGGGGCTGCCGTTCAAATTCGCGGAGATCGGGCGCATGCCGAAGTGGGGCGAGAGCCTCACTGGAAGGTGAGGACGTGATACGGACCCAGGCACCGGCCGGCGAAATCTTTGCTGTCAGAGCTGCACTCAGAGCGTGAGCTCCTGAGACTCCACAGCGCACTGGCGGTGGAAGAATGCGATGCCGTAGCCGAAGATTTTCCTGACAAATCTATCCCTGACTGCCTCAGCGTAATCCTTATCAATAATCTGCCTAATTGCCTCATGGGCCATGTCGCTGAGCTCCTCACGTGAGGCGGCATACTTCAGCTCTATTACTACGGCAACATCGAGTTTGGCCGAGCGAAAGGTAATATCAGCGTAACCGTCACCGCTGTCCGTATTGGATGAATGATCCTTTATCAGATCGCCTGCCGACAGGATGATTCCGTTTAGAAGTCCATGATAGTAGTTTTCTTTTGGCTCTTTGCAGGCGACATCACGTGCAGATACAAATGTGAGAAGCGCATTGGTCAGCTCTAGAGCAAGTCTCTCTGCATTGCCTTCAAGAAGTGCCTCTGCAATGGCTTTGGAATAGTTTTCGAAATATGCTCCGCCTCTTTTGTGGTAATAGGCCATTATGTTTGAGTCAAAGCATTTTCTGATCTCAGCGTTCGGGATTCGGAACCAGCAAACGTCGTCAGTGTCTATTTTTTCGAGTGTCAGATATCCGGTATAGACAAGCAGATTCCAGAACTGTCCGGCGTCGCTGAGGTCAAAGTCGCCGTAACTCATATCTTCATGGACTTTGACGTCAATGCTTTTTCCATCAAGCAGATCCTGAAGCATGGCGGCACCCTGCTCGCTTAGGTGCGGCATATACTGTGTGATGATTTTGCTGTTGCTGGTATTGTTCCAGTAGGCCGGCGGAGCAAATGACTCTGGTCCTCTGGCGCGGGGCTTCAGGAGATCGGATACGTAGCATGTCACGTCCCATGGACAGAATATTTCTTTTGAGCCGATTCTGTAGCCATCGTAGAAGTCCCTGGCCCGATCATAGAGGTTTCTGAGTCCGTAGTAGGAGAGCATTGCTCTGACTTCATCCGGTGTGAAGCCGAATGCTGCAGAGAGACTGTCATCATCTGACAGCACCGAGTTGACTGAGTAGTTGTTAAGGCCGGTAAAGATGCCTTCTTTCGTTGCTCTGAGGCACCCGGTCAGAATTCCCCGGTGGATGTAATCATTGGATTTAAGTGCGATGCTGAGCATGGGTCCGATCACCTTGCTCATTTGCTCGTAGTACCCTCCCATGGCAGCTTTCTGAAGAGGAACGTCATACTCGTCAATTAGAAGAAGAGGTCTTTTACCGCAGTGCCTGAACAGGGCTCTGCAAAGAATAAAAAGAGATGACTGAAGGATGTCTATTGATTCAGCAGTGCCGGAGCATAGCAGATCATGATCCAGAAGCTTGCTGAAAGCTTCTTTCTCAGTTGCGTACAGAGCCTTGCTGTCCATAAGCCAAGTAAAGCTACAGGCAAGATCTAAGATGGTCTCTCCAAGCCGTACGCAGGCATTCCTGAAATCAAAACCGGCTGCGTCCTTTAGTGTGAGTGAAACTACGGGATACTGTCCCATGTGCTTTCTGCAGAACTCCTGGTCTCTTGTGATATCAAGTGCTTTGAAAAGCTCATTCTGCAAAGAGGTGTCACCGGGGTTCTCATAGTTCATCTCAAAAAAGTACCTGATGGTGCTCATCATCAGAGTCTTGCCGAAGCGCCTCGGGCGCAGCATAAGAAGCCGGTCGTTGTCATACTCAAAAATTGTTCTCAGGTACTGCGTTTTGTCGACGTAGTAGCACCCGCTCTGAATAAGATTCCTGAAGTTCTCTTTGCCTGTGGCAGGACGAAGCCGTTCCCCTGCTGCTGACAATGCTGCCATGGCTGTGCTCTCACTGCATATTATTGTTGCAATAAAGGATAGATGATCGTGGGACAGTTTGCAAACCTAACCTCTGCCGGCGGAATATTGCTGCTGACGCCTGCCATATGAGACGGGCCGTCAACCTCTCCGCTGGCTTAATCCCAATCCTCCATGCGGAATGCACCAGTCCGGTCTGTGCGGAACGGAGCTCCGCCGCGCAGCACTGTGGCAGCGTGGGGAACGGGAATTTCCCGTCAGTCTTTGCACAGATCGTTCTGATACAGGGGACGGACTGGATAGGATCAGGAACTGTCACTGAGCGCCGGTTCTTCATTTATATAAGCGTACTGAGCCTTATGCATGTTCCTTCGATGTGCTCAGAGGCAGAGATCTCCCGCAGATCAAAAGAGTGCATTCCTGTTCTGACAGTTTTCCTTCACTTGGTGCAGAAATGGCCTTCCACCGGCAGATGCCGGAATCTGGCATTCATGAATCTGTTAGGGAGATCACATGTCCCTGCCGCAAAATGATCCACGTTATTTTGGGGTGGTCAAAAAAGGTTCCGAATCCCTCCTGGGGTGCATTATTTCCGCGCATTCTGCATAAAGCTGGTGCATTGTCTGAAAGCTTACCGCAATGGTGCCTCAAAACCGCGTCCGTACGCGCTTTTTGCGCGTCCCAAAGCTGGCACGATGTTTGAGGTACATCACAGCGACTCTGTTATTAATCAGTGAAAAGCTCGCAAATTTGCCCCGTAACGTTGGCAGTGAAGTGTACTGTCAGAGTTATGGGGATATTTTTGCCCGCAATGTGCAGCAGTTTCCCGGGGGCATCAGAAGTTTTCTTTCCTGTGCGGAACGCTGGGATATATGTATAAGAGAGGTTTTTATGGCTCATAACTTCAGGAAAAATCTGTTCAAAGCCGCAGCTGCTGCGGGTGTATTAGCTGTTTTTCTCGTGTGGGGGGGGGTAGCGCAGGCTAAGGACTCGTTCAAGGTAGCCTGGACCATCTACGCAGGCTGGATGCCCTACGATTATGCCGCCGCCAGCGGAATAATGAGCAAGTGGGCGAAGAAGTACAACATCAACATTGAAGTAGTCCAGGTCAACGACTACGCAGAATCACTCAACCAGTTCACCGCAGGCGACTTTGATGCCTGCGTCATGGCCAACATGGACGCGCTCAACGTCCCCGCGGCCGGCGGCGTTGACTCCACCGCCATCATCATCGGCGACTACTCGAACGGCAACGACGCCATCATCTCGAAGAAGGCAGAGAGCATAAAGGATCTCAAGGGCAGCGAAATCAACCTCGTCGAGCTCTCGGTCTCCCACTACCTCCTTGCCCGCGCCCTGCAGAAGAACGGCATGGAGGAGAAGGACATCACCGTAACCAACACCTCCGACTCCGACCTCGTCTCAGCCTACTCGACTGACGAGGTGCAGACCGTCGTAACCTGGAACCCTCTTGTCTCAGAGATCCTGAGGCAGTACCCCGCCTCTCACAAGCTCTTTGCCTCCTCTGACATCCCGGGCGAGATCCTCGACCTCACCGTCGCGAAGACTGACGTCATCAAGGAGAACCCTGATTTCGCGAAGGCCGTAACCGGCGCCTGGTACGAGATCATGGGCATCATGAGCGGCAGCGGCGAGAAGACCGACGAGGCCCTCACCCTGATGGGCAAGGCCGCCGGAACCGATCTCGCTGGCTACAGGGCCCAGCTCAGCACCACCTACATGTACTACAAGGCAGCTGACGCCGCCGCGTTCTCGAAGACCCCGCAGCTCCTCGAGACCATGAAGAACATCGCGCAGTTCTCCTTCTCGCACGGCCTCCTTGGCAATGACGCGAAGAGCGCCGAGTCCGTCGGCATCGAGACCCCTGCGGGCGTCTACGGGGATCCGAAGAACATCAAGCTTCGCTTCACTCCGGAATACATGCAGATGGCCGCTGACGGCAAGCTGTAAGAGTCAGGATTCAGCAGGAGCCTAGTATTATGTAACACACGTTGTTTCGCTTTTATGACCGTATACAAGGGGACCTTAAGAGCCCCCTAAAAAACAGCCAACTGCCTTTATTCAAATTCAGGGTAAAGCCTTCTGAGTTTGATTCTCGCATCCTCCGTGGTGAACTGCCAATTGACCTTGTGCTGTCCGTTATTGCGTTCTTTCGTCCACGTGTCTATCTGTTCTCTAAGCTCCTCAATCGATTCTACACGCTCAGGCAGGCACTGCCGTTTTAGTATGCTGAACCCGATCTCCTGTATGTTCAGCCATGAGCCATGCTTCGGCGTATAGTGGATCTCAAGTTTCTCACTGATACGATGTGCCTCCTCTGGAGAGAAAGCTTCGTACAGCGATCCAACCGTATGCGTGTTCAGGTTGTCCATGACCAGAACAATCTTTTCGGCGTTAGGGTATTCATCATCTACAAGCCGCTTAATGAACCTTGCCCAGTCAGTTTTGGTTCTGGTCGGCTGCACTTCATAGATCTGAGTCCCTTTCAACGGCTCGATCGCGCCGAAAATCTCAGCTGTGCCCAATCTCACGTACTCGTCATCGATCTTCCTGACTCTTCCTGGCTGCATCGGAATTGGCTCTCTGACTTCGCCGATGAGCTGTTTTGGTGACTCATCCATGCAGATCACAGGCCGGTTAGCGTCATAAGGCCTTGTGTACACATCGAGCACATCCTCCATCCTTGCGACAAATTCTCCAGAACGGCCTTCCTGGATTTTCCAGTAATCGCTCAGGTGAGGCTTAAGTTCTTTTTTTTTAAGAGCCGCTGGACGCTCATAGGTGAGATCTTGTCAGTGAACTC
>DEHC01000083.1:32794-54387 GCA_002351705.1 Gammaproteobacteria bacterium UBA2810
CCCGGTACTGTGTTCCCATACGAAGATCCCCCTGTCAATTATGGCGGATCTCATTATAGCTTAAAAAGCGAAATATCATGTGTTACATAGTACTAGGAATTAGTTACAGAAATCCCAAACAGTATATTGCATCCGACATGCTGGCTTGGGATTTTTTGTCAGTTTTCCCCAGTTGCCGCCGACGGACTCTGCCAGCAGGAATTCTATTTTGTCTCTGAGCCGCGTCATTGATTGAGCATCTGCCTGTTGGGCACTCCTCGCCAAGTCAGTCATCTTCCTAGGTACTTGCCTGATTTGATTAATTTTTGTACAGTATTTTACACAGCATCTTCTGCTTCAAATTCGCGAATTTTTATTACGTTAGTGAATGCACAGGTGACTGCAGAATCTGTCTGACCTTATTTTTAATTTATTTCCCTACCGCTAGACGGATCACGATAGAAAAGTGGTAGAGAAAAATATATGTGCATTAAACGTGCATTGTATTGCAAACAACCCGAACTTAATCTAATATGAACTTAATCTAATATAAATAGAAAGAGTAAGCGGAGTGGCTTAATCATGGCGGCAAATGCAAATGTGAATGTCACGTTGAGAATGGATAAAAACTTAAAGCAGAGGCTTCAAGAGCTGCTTTCAAATCTTGGACTTGATATGACGACCTATTTTACGATGTCAGCAAGGCAGGCTGTAAGAGAGCAGTGTATTCCATTTAAAGTGACTATGGAAGTTCCGAATGCTGAAACTAGGAAGGCAATGAAGGATACCATTGAAGGTAAAGGGCTCAGCAAGGAATATTCTTCATTCGAGGAGATGATGAGGGATATTGATGCTGAAGATTAGGTATCAGACTTCCTTCAAAAAGGATATAAAAAGAATTCAGAAACGTGGATATGACATTTCACTGATGAAACCAGTGATTGATGCTTTGGCCGCTCAGCAGGAACTCGATGAAAAATATCATGATCATGCTTTATCGGGGGATTGGCGTAGATTTCGTGAGTGCCATATCACGCCGGATTGGCTGTTAATATACCGGGTGGATAATGGAGATCTGATTCTGTTTCTTTCCAGAACAGGTACACATAGTGATTTATTTGGTCTTTAACTATAAAGCCAGGGCTGACGGAAGTGGCATGGGTCAGCCGTAGCAGTGCCTGATAGTTTTATTGAAACATCCTGTTCTGGTTAATTTTTGTACAGAACTTCACACAGCCTTTTCTGCCGCAAATTCACGGATTTTTCTTTACTTTTTTAGCTGTAACCGCATAAATTCCAACGCAACAGCCGTTTACGCAAAAAACAAAATAAAGTGATCCGTATCGCAAACTTTACTCTATTTTGTTAAAATCTCGTGAAAATGCGGGAGGCCGTACATGCAGAATCTTCTTCTCACTTTTGTCATGACCGTCGGGGTTTTCATCGGTGTGTTCATCCTTATGTCACTCGGGTATTTTGTCTACCACGTGGCAATCAAGGGCACCTGCGCGCAGCTCCGTGAAGTCGGTTTCGACTGCGACTGCAAGACCCCCTGCGTAAGGCGCAGAATCAAGAACTTCTTTGCCGGAAAGGATACCGAGGCCAAGGGCCCGAGCAAGGACGAGATGATTGAGCAGTCGGAGAAGCTGAATGTCAGAGTCGAAAAGTAGCGCTCCCGGCTTATCCATACTGCTCTCCGCAGCCATTCTTGCCGGGATCATGGGCTGGACCGGCCGCGGCATCGCTGATCACAACGACGGCGCACAGCAGCCGTCAGGGCAGGAGGCAGCCGCCAGGACTGAGCCTATCACCGCCGGCGGCACCGGCATGGGCACCTTCTACAGCCTCAAGGTCAACGGTGACTACCCCGGTGGCCAGGAGGCGCTTGCCCGTGACTCTGA
The DNA here is from genome assembly GCA_002351705.1 of Gammaproteobacteria bacterium UBA2810. Lineage (GTDB taxonomy): Bacteria > Pseudomonadota > Gammaproteobacteria > Enterobacterales > Succinivibrionaceae > UBA2810. The sequence continues at coordinate 34,675 of DEHC01000083.1, forward strand.
GGAGATAGTCCGCAGGATCGAGAAGGAGATCTCGACCTTCGACAGAAACTCCGAGCTTTCGAAGTTCAACAGCTACCAGGGCACCGGCAGGTTCGAGGTCTCGCGCGACACCGCAATAATGGTTGCCGAGACCATGCGCCTCGGGAAGAGCATCGGCGGCGCGACCGACATCACGGTCTTCCCGCTCGTCGACCTCTGGGGCTTCGGCCCGGACAAGAAGCCCGAGGGCTTCGTGCCCGATGACGCGTCGATTGAGAAGGCGAAGGCGCTCCTCGGGCTTGACCGGCTCCATGTCATCGTGGACGCCGGCAGGTACTACCTGCAGAAGGACTTCCCGGAGCTCCATGTTGACCTCAGCACCGTGGGCGAGGGCTACGGCGCGGACCGCTTCGCCGAGCTCATGGACAGAAAGGGCGTGAAGAACTACCTCGTGCAGATTGCGGGTGCCTCGCGCTCGAGGGGCATCTCGCCGAGCGGCCGCCCGTGGCGCATCGCGATAAACGGCCCGCAGCGCGGCGAGGATACGGCGATGGAGACCATAGTCCCTCAGGAGATGGCCGTCAGCACCGCGGGGAGCTACCGGAACTATTTCGAGAAGGACGGGAAGCGCTTCTCCCACGCGATTGATCCGGTGACCGGAAGGCCCATCGATCACCGCACGGTATCCGTTACGGTAATCGCGCCGACCGCCCTTGAGACTGACGCGCTTGACACCGGGCTCCTGGTACTCGGCGTCGACCGCGCGCTTGATTACGCTGAGAAAACAGGGCTCCCGATCTACTGCATCGTGAAGGACAGGAACGGTGAGTTCGTGAGCCGCTACAGCAGCGCGTTTAAGAAGTATCTCGCTAAATAGGCCCCGGGGCCCTGCCCCGCGGCCTCTGCCGCTCCCCGGGAGGAACGGCGTGAACTGGCTTATGCCCGCCTGAATCAAGGTTCCGGCAGACCTAAGTCAGTTGATCCGGACTGCAGCGCCTTTCGGGGTCTGCCTGGTGGTTTACTGACAGGAAAGGAAAATGGGAAACAATTCAGCAATGCGTTCGATCGGGGGCTGGTTCCTGCATAACTTCGCGATCTTCGTGATTATGCTTGCCATGCTCTTCCATCATCTCTACTGGCCGGTCAGCGCCTTCTTCGCGGGCTGCATCGTGCTTATGCTTGCCTTCCAGATCCTCCGCTCCGACGTGTTCTCCGCGTTCGGCATCGGGGTGTTCTGCGCGCTTGTGCACTTCGCCATCGACCGCTCGTTCCGCTTCGCGGGGCTTATCCCGGTCGTAAGCGAGGTAGCGCTCTTCGCGGTCACCGTGCTCATCCTCTATCTCATCTACTTCGCCGCAAACCTCCTTGGCGAGTCCGGGATCACGGGCTCGGTGTGGGTCCTCGTCGGGACCCTGGTGGTCTTCTACTCCCTGTATTTCCTCCCCTGGGGGCACAGGTACCTCGGCTTTGACCACCTTGAGATCAAGAGCTACCTTCCCTGGCTCATAATCTCGGTCGGCATGGCAGGCTTCCTCTTCTACATGCTGAGCCTCGGGATCCTGCACCTCTTCTGGGCGGTGCTCTTCCACTTCCTCGTCTGCCTGTTCTGCTATTTCTTCAGCATGGACATGCACTTTCTGAGGTGTGTCACGGGCAGCTGCAACGTTGACGGATATATCCTCGATGCCGCCTGGCAGGTCATCAGGATCCACCTGCCCATACTCGGCTTCATCTTCCTCCGCATGATAGTAAAGGACAAAATGCAATGACGGCACCCAGGAAACTTGTCCTTCCCGCCCCCGCGAAGCTCAACCTGTTCCTCTATGTGAACGGCAGGAGGCCGGACGGCTACCATGAGCTGCAGACGCTGTTCTGCTTCCTTGATCACTCGGACATCATCACGCTCGAGGTGAGGGACGATGACAAAATCACTGTTTCACCTGAGATCGAGGGCGTGAGGACCGAGGACAACCTCATGTACCGCGCCGCCATGCTGCTCAGGGAGAAGACCGGCACCTCAAAGGGTGCCTCAATCTCAATCAGGAAAATACTCCCGATGGGAGGCGGCCTCGGCGGCGGCTCGAGCGACGCCGCGACCGTCCTCCGGGGGCTCAACATCATCTGGGAGACCGGGCTTACCGTTGACGAGCTTGCCGTGCTCGGGCGTCAGCTCGGCGCAGATGTGCCGGTATTCGTCAGGGGACACGCGGCGTTCGCCGAGGGGGTAGGCGAGGTTCTCACCGAGACGAACCTCAAGCGCGGCACTGCTGTCGTCATTGTCCCTGACGTGCAGGTGTCAACGAAGGAAGTCTTCACCTCGCCGGATCTGCCGCGCAGCACCCCGAAGAGGCCGTTCTCCGAGCTCAAGAAGCAGGCCTGGAGCAATGACTGCGAGCCGCTCGTGTGCCGGATGTACCCCGAGGTTGATAAGTGCCTGTCATGGCTGATAAAATGGGGTCCGTCACGGATGACCGGAACGGGAGCGTGCGTCTTCTCCGTATTTGATGACGCGGAGAGGGCGGAGATGGTCATGCGCAGGATGCCGGCCGGCTGGCGCCGTTTCGCCGCGCCGGTCCTGAGCGTCTCTCCCCTTGTAAGGTCTCTCGAGAATCAATCCGGGACAGAGGCTTAGCCGCTGTTCCATCTTCTCATAAATATTGAGGTATATTGTGTCAGACATGAGACTGTTTGCCGGCAACGCAACTCCGGAGCTCGCCGGCAAGATCGCTGCCCGTCTTAAGACCAAGCTGGGTGACGCGACTGTGGATCGTTTCAGCGATGGTGAGGTTCACGTTCAGATCAATGAGAACGTCCGCGGCTGCGATGTGTTCGTAATCCAGTCCACCTGCGCTCCCACCAATGACAACCTGATGGAGCTCCTCGTCATGATCGACGCGCTCCGCCGCGCATCCGCAGGACGCATCACCGCCGTCATCCCCTATTTCGGCTATGCCCGCCAGGACCGCCGCGTACGCTCCGCACGTGTGCCCATCACCGCGAAGGTTGTCGCTGACTTCCTCTCGAGCGTCGGCATTGACCGTGTCATCACCGTTGACCTCCACGCAGAGCAGATCCAGGGCTTCTTCGACGTGCCCATCGACAACCTGTTCGGCAGCCAGGTTCTCATCGAGGACCTCAAGAGCAGGACCTTCGAGAACCCTGTAATCGTTTCCCCTGACATGGGCGGCGTTGTGCGTGCCCGCGCCATGGCGAAGCTCATGAATGACATCGACATTGCCATCATCGACAAGCGCCGTCCCCGTCCGAACGTCTCCCAGGTCATGAACATCATCGGCGAGGTTGACGGACGCGAGTGCATCATCATCGACGATATGGTCGACACCGGCGGCACCCTCTGCCACGCTGCTGACGCCCTCAAGGAGCGCGGCGCGAAGAGCGTTGTAGCCTACGCCACCCATCCGGTCCTCTCCGGCAAGGCCGCAGAGAACATCATGGGCTCCAAGATCGATGAGATCGTCGTAACCGACTCCATCCCTCTCACTGATGCCATCAAGGCAACCAAGAAGGTAAGAAGCCTGTCCCTCGCTCCGATGCTCGCAGAGGCAATCCGCCGCATCAACAACGAGGAGTCCATTTCCGCAATGTTCGACTGCTAATCAGCCACCGGAAAGGACAGAAAATGAAGGGAGCTGCGGCTCCCTTTTTTATTGGAGCTGCAGGCCATGCTTGCGCACGCACTAAAGCGCCGGAGTGGCTGAGTAACAAAACACGCTTCTGCTTTTCCCTGATCCTGTCTGCTTTAACGTGAGGCATGCGCAGTTTTTCTGTGAAGCGCTGAACCATTATTGGTTCTGATAGAATAGGTCAGTTACTGACCAAATCACACGTATCTGTTGCCCGGAAAGCAGTTCATAGCTGCAGGGAGCGCAATCATGACGGAGAACAAACAGAACCGGCCGAGGCTTGTTCCGCTGCCTGGTGAAGAGGATTTTGAGACTCTGCGCGAACAGGGGATCTACTATGTCGACAAGACACAGTACCTGAAGCCTCTCTTCAGCGGAAGGGCCGGCAGGTTCCTGCTGCTCCGTCCGAGGCGCTTCGGCAAGACCCTGACCATGAGCACTCTCCGCTGTTTCCTTGAGATGGACTACCGGCATCCTGGCGACACATCAAGGCAGCAGGAGCTCTTCCGGGGGCTTAAGGTAATGGAGGACCGGGAGTTCTGCGAACAGCACATGGGGCGCTATCCAGTGGTCTCGCTCTCGCTCAAGGATACAGACGGGATTAATTTCAGGAACGCGTGCTATCTGCTCGGGGACATCATCTGGCGCCTAGCCCTCCGCTTCTCCTGGCTGAAGGACAGCAGGACCCTGCGCTCTGAGGAGAAACAGGCCTTCTCCAGGCTGCTTGACAAGGATGTGCTGTGCTCGGGTACTGATGATGCCATAGATACGCTTCAGTCATCGCTTGTTACGATCTGCAGCGCGCTGTTCCAGAACTGCGGCAGGAAGCCGGTCCTGCTGATTGACGAGTACGACGTGCCCCTTCAGAAAGCCTCTATGAAAGGGTACTATGAGCCGATGAGCGGGTTAATCGGAGCAATGCTGAGCAAGGCGCTTAAAACCAACGCTGACATCTCGAAGGGCATTCTGACCGGATGCCTCCGTGCAACCAAGGAAGGGATCTTCACCGGGCTCAACAATCTGAGCATTGACACCGTGCTTACGAGGAGAAGCAGCATCTGCACAGCAATCGGATTTACTCCGGCTGAAGTCAGGGCTATGTTTGACTACTACGGCCTCGGGCGTTTCTATGAGAAGGCCAGGGCATGGTACGACGGCTACAGCATCGGCGGGCAGGATCTTTTCTGCCCGTGGGATGTCATGAGCTACGTGGAAGCGCTCTGCGATGATGCGGATCCGGATACACTGGATCCTGAGTCTTACTGGAACAACTCAAGCAACACTCCTGTCATCCGTGAGCACATGCCGCATCTGACCTCTGATGACGCGGAGCGCATGGAGGTGCTGCTCGCAGGAGGGAACATAGAGGCAGAAGTGGATGAGGGAATGAGCTATGGCACGCTCTCTATGAATAATCTGAGCTCCTCCCAGTTCTGGAACATCCTGCTTTATACCGGATACCTCACTCTGGCAAAAAGGGGATCCGGGCGCACGCATGAGCTCCGCATTCCGAACGAGGAAGTCCGCAGCTGCTTCAGGTACAACATCAGCGACTATTACAAAGGCACAGATTCCGGTGAGTACGCGGCACTTGCCAGAAAGCTGATCGATCAGATACTCGCGGGGGATTCAGATAACGTTACCGAATCGCTCCAGGACCTTCTGGAAGTGTTTGTCTCGGTAAGGGACAGTGCCACCAGGGCGCCGCATGAGAATTTCTATCAAGGTTTCCTGAGCGGCCTGTTTGCCGCAGCCGGGGATAGTATCAGGGACTACAAATCCCAGGCCGAGACCGGCTGCGGCTACGCGGATATCACTTTCAAATCCAGAAGCAAAGCCGAGGCTGTGGTGATTGAGATTAAATACACGTCAGACCAGGGGGCCGATCTGTCAGATCTGGCTGACCGTGCTGTCGCGCAGATAGAGGAGAAGAAATACGCAAAAGCGCTCTGCCGCGGGAAAACCAGAAGAGTCGTTGAATGCGGGATCGCCTTCCGCGGACGCGAATGCGAAGCAGCCTGCAAAGAGCTGATTCCATGATTCCGGCAGCCTCGGTTCAGGGAAAGAAAAAAGCGCCTCCCCGTCTGTGATGGAGAGGCGCTTTCAGTTGCGGCCTGCCGGCCTTATGTCAGAGGGCCTATTTCCCGGAGTCAGCCTTCCAGCCGCCGCCCAGGGACTTCGCGAGGTAAATGAGCGAGAGGTGGCGCCCGAGCTCGTTCTGGATGATTGCCTTCCTGAACGAGTAGGTCTGGTCCTTTGCCCTGATGATCCGGTCAAAGGTTACGGCGTCGTTGCCGAAGAGCTTCTCCGCGGACTTCGTGAGCTCCGCGGAGTTCCTCTCTCCCTCCTTCAGCTTCTTCCCCTGCTTCTCCAGGGCGCTGCACTGCGAGTAGGCGTCATCAACCTCGTAGAGCGCATTGATGAGGGTATTGTCGTAGTCCCTGAGTTCGGTCCTGAGCTCCGCCTCCTTGATCTTTATATTGGCCTCGGTCCTGCCGTTGGTGAATACCGGCACATAGAGGTCAAGGGAGAGGAGCCCGGCGCCGCCGTTCACATGATCGATGTCGCTGTCGATCTCGATGTGCCCGAGGCTTCCGAGGAAGGAGATGCCGAACCTCGGATAGAGGTCAGCCTTCGCAGCCTTCACCATGGCGGCTCTTGCGTCAATCGCGCTCTTCCTCGCAAGGAGGTCGGGGCGCATGGTGAGGAGGTCAGAGGGCATGATGCCAGCGGGAACCGCAGGTACCTTCCCCGGGAGCTCGCCTTTGATGCTCCCGTCGGTGAAGCCCTCCGGAGTCCTTCCCATGAGGACCGCGATGGCCCTCGCGTGATGGAGCATGTCGGACTTCTTCGTGGAGAGCTCCGCCTCAAGGGACTTTATCTTGTTCTTCACCTCAAGGACCTCGTAGGCGCTCGCCTGTCCCGCGGTGAAGCGTCCCTCGGTATAGCGGAGGAGATCTTTGTAGTTGGCGATTTCCTTTTCGATGAGCTTCGACTCGCTTCTCTTGCCGAGGAGCCTGAAGTAGTTGTCGGCAACCGAGGACGCGACCAGGATTTCTCCCGCATGCTTCTCGTACCCGGCGGCTTTGAGGCTTCTCTCCGCGGCCTCGGTGAGGCTCTTCTTCTTCCCCGCCATGTCGGCCTCCCAGGAGACAAGCGCCCCGACATTCGCGACGCCGAGCGCGCGCCCGTCATCGTCTATGGAGACGCCCGGGAAGCGGAGGTTGTCGATATAGGAGTTCTCGGCCTTCCCGTAGCCTCCGCCGAGCTGGCCGCCGACACCGGCTGACGCGCCCTGATCGCTCTTCCGGTAGCCGAGCTGGGCCCTCGCCTTCTCAAGCTTCTCCTCTGCGGACTTCAGCGAGTAGTTGCCCCTGAGGCTCTCCTCGATGAGGGAGGAGAGGAGCGGATCATGCCACATGGTCCAGAACCTTGCGAGCTGCCCGCGATCCGCCGCAGTGCCCGCGGGCGCGCTTTCGAACGCCTGCGGCAGCACAGTCTCCGTGTCCGTCGAGGGGGCGGCAATCTCGCAGCCTGTGAGCATGATGGCAGAGAGGACTGCGGCAGTTTTCCAAATATGTTTTTCTGAGGACATTTGCTTACCCCTGTTTAGACAGCATCGAACGGAAACCAAGTAGGGAGAGTATGAGGAAGAACACGCTCTCACCTCCCATGACCAGGAGCTGCGGATAGACAGTGTGAATGTCAGCGCCGCGGATCAGCACATCCTGGGTGAAGGATGAGTAGTCCGTGGTGGGAGAGAAGGTCATGATTCTTCTCATCACATCCGGGATGTTATCAACCGGAGTGAGCGCTCCCGAGAGCATGAAAAGGATTATATAGACCGGCAGGCACAGCAGGCCGAACTGCGGCATGGTCGGCGCCTCGATGGAGAGCAGTATGCCGAGCGACGCGACGCAGATAAGGTACACGAGCGAGCCGCCGATGAAGAGCCAGAACGAGCCGGCGAACGGCACTCCGAGGAATCCCCGGACCACGAACCACATGGAGAGCCCTGCGATAGTCAGGATTACCGCGCTGTTCGCGATGATCTTCGCAAGGCAGATCTCGACAGCCGTAATCGGCATGACGAGGAGGTGCTCCATGGTGCCGCGCTCCTTCTCCCTGATTACGGCGCTGCCGGTGAGCATCAGGGTGAGGAGCGTCAGGGCCCCGACCATCTGGGTGATGCCGATATGCCAGACGGTGTTGGAGTTCGGGTTGAAGAGCACGTTGACCTCAGTCCGGACAGGCTCCAGCCTGCTGCTCTTCGCGTCAAAGGAGAGCTCCTTCTGTATGATGCTCGTGAGGTACGAGGTGCCGGCGGCGGCCTGCGTCATGGCGGTGGCGTCAACGATGAGCATGATGCTCGGGTTGAGCCCCCTCGCCCGGTTCTCCTCGAAGTCAGGCGGGATGTCGATGACGAAGGTGTACTCTCCGAGGTCCATGGCGGCCTGCATTTCGCTGTCCGATATGAGCTCCGGCCTCTTGAAGTAGGGCGGCACGATAGCCGCGGCGATTTTCCTCGAGATGGCTGAGCCGTCATGGTCGGTTATCGCGACCGAGGCGTTCCTGACCTCGGTCGTGATGTTCTGAGCCGCCATGACGACCGCGACGGTGCAGAGGTAGATCATGAAGATCATCATGATCACGTCGCTCATCACGCTCTTTATTTCCTTGAAGGTCAGGACCGCCAGGTTTCTGATAAATGACATCATGCCTATTTCTCCTGCTTCCTGAGGAACAGTGTGGCGAGCAGCAGGTAGCAGAGGAAGAACCCGAAAAGATAAAGGTACATCCTGCTGAAGCTCTCGAAGCCGAGCCCCTTGGTGAACGTCCCGAGCGAGATGAGGTTGAACCAGGCGCTCGGGAACGCCATTCCCATGATCTTGCCGCCCGCGGAGAGCGTCGAGATCGGGTAGAGGAACCCGGAGAAGTTGATGGTGGGCAGAATCGTGATGACGGCAGCGCCGAGGAGGGCCGCGATCTGCGACTTCACGAACGACGAGACGAGGAGCCCGAACGCCGTCGAGGCCATGACCGTAAGGAGCGCGCCGTACGAGAGCGCGGCGAGCGAGCCGGTTACCGGCACGCCGAGCACGGCGGCCGCGGTGATGAGCATCGTGAGGAAGCTCGCGAAGGCGAGGGCGATATAGGGAAGCTGCTTTCCGAGGAGGAACTGGAACACCGTGGCGGGGCAGGTGTAGAGGTTGGTGATTGTCCCGAGCTCCTTCTCGCGCACGACGCCGAGCGCTGTCATGATGCAGGGCAGCATCATGAGCGCCATCATGATGATTCCGGGAACCATGACGTAGACGCTCTTGAAGTTCTCGTTGTAGCTGAACCTCACCTCAAAGGGACTCTTCACCCTGAGGTCCTTTGCCGCGAGGCTCATCTCGTAGGCCGTCATGATGCCCTGGACGTAGGATTTTACGTTGTCAGCCATCGAGGGGAAGGCGCCGTCGATGAGGAAGTTCACCTGCGGGAGCTCGTTCCTCACCAGCTTCTCCCCGTAGCGCTGCGGGATGTCGATGACGAGCTTCACTCCGTCATGGCGGATCATGTCGGCGGCCGTGTTGCCCGTCGGGTTCTCGTCCCTGTAGAGGTAGGCGTTGCCCTCGAACTCTCTGATGAGCTCGCGGCTCTCCTTGGAGTTATCGTGGTCGATCACGGCAAACCCGACCGGAGTCATGTCGAACGAGATGCCGTAGGCGACGGTGAGCTCAAGGATGAGCGCGCCCAGTATCGCGAACGAGAGCCTTATCGGATCGCGGATAAGCTCCACCGCCTCGCGGTAGGCAAAGGAGAGGATGATGCTGATATTGTAGAAGAGGCCTGGTTTGTGCTGCCTGCCGCCATTCTGAGCTGGCCGGTCCTGCTTTTCCTCAGCTGCCTTCTTTTCCGTGCTGTCCGCGGCGCCGCTCTCCGGTGAGGAGTTCCCGCCCTCGCGGGCGATTTCCTCCTCAAGGTAGCCGATGAACGCCTCCTCAAGGGTAGGCGCCTTCTTGGACTCCCGGAGCTCCTCCGGGGCGCCGACTGCAAGCACCTTGCCGCGGTGCATGAGGGAGATGCGGTCGCACCTTGCCGCCTCGTTCATGAAGTGGGTGGTGACGAAGATGGTGACGCGCTCCTCACGGGAGAGGGTGATGAGGTAGTCCCAGAACATGTCGCGGGCCGCCGGATCGACTCCGGAGGTGGGCTCGTCCAGGATGAGGATCTGCGGGCCGTGCTGGCAGGCGGCGGCTAGCTGCAGCCTCTGCTTCACGCCCAAAGGGAGGGCCGAGGGCTTCTCGTCGGCGCAGCCGGTGAGCCCGAAGCGCTCAAGTGACTTCTGTATGATGTCCTTCCGCTGATCCTTCGGGAGGTTGTAGAGCCTCGCGTGGAGCTCGAGGTTCTCACGGACGGTGAGCTCCTCATAGAGGGAGAACGCCTGCGACATGTAGCCGATCTTCATGCGGACGGCGAGGTCCTCTGCGTTGATTGGCTGCCCGAGGACTCTTGCGTAGCCCGACGTGGGATCAAGGAGGCCCGTCAGCATCTTCATCGTGGTTGACTTGCCGCAGCCGTTTGATCCGAGGAACCCGAATATCTCGCCCTTCCTGATGCGGAAGCTCACGTCGTTCACCGCGGTGAAGCTGCCGAACCTCTTCGTAAGGTGCTGCGCCTCGATGACCGGCTCCTCGCCCGGGACGTCCTCATAGGGAGGTATGTGAAATCCGCCTTCCTTGCCGCGTTTTCCGGGAGGCAGCGCCTTCATGTAGGCGTCCTCAAGGTTTGAGCAGTTCTCGCGCTTTATGAACTCCCTGGTGTTCTCGTGGCAGATGATTTTTCCGTCATCCATGACGACGACGTTCTCGAAGTTCTCCGCCTCGTCGATGTAGGCGGTGGAGACCAGCACGGTCATTCCGGGGGTCTCCTTCATCAGGGAGCGGAGGAGCTCCCAGAACTGCCTTCTTGAGAGCGGATCGACGCCGGTCGTGGGCTCGTCGAGGATGAGGAAGTCAGGGCTGTGCACCAGCGCGCAGCAGAGCGAGAGCTTCTGCTTCATTCCTCCGGAGAGCTTTCCCGCGGGGCGGTCGGCGAAGGGATCAAGCGCCGTCGCCTCGAGGAGCCTCTCTATCCTGGCCTTCCTCTCCTTTCTCGGGATGCCGAAGAGCGAGGCGTGGAAGTTGATGTTCTCCATTACGGAGAGCGTCTTGTAGAGGTTGCGGCCGAGTCCCTGCGGCATGAAGGCGACCTTGTGCGAGAGGGCGTCTCGGGTCGATCTCTTCGACATGTCGAGGCCGAAGACCTCGACCTTCCCGCTCTGTATTATCCTGGTTCCGGCCATGAGGGACATGAGGGTTGACTTGCCGACGCCGTCGGCTCCCACAAGCCCCACGGTCGTGCCGCGCGGGATCCTTATCGAGACATGGTCGAGGGCCCGGGTCTTCCCGAAGCTGTGGCTGACATCGGTGACCTCGACGCAGATTTCATCAGCCATGGCGTCAGTCCTTTGATACGGCCTGTGACTTTCCTGCGCTCTCCTCAGGGAGCTTTACGGCAAGGTTCCCGGGCCAGGAGGTATTCTCGGTGCGGAGATAGGCAACGGCAGGCATGCCTCCCTTGAGGTATCTCGGATGGGCCGCGGCGGTGTCGCTTCCTACCTTGAGGATGATGCGGAAGCGGAGCTTGTCGCGCTCCTCGCGGGTCTCGACGAACTTCGGGGTGAACTGGGCGTCATCAGCGACAAAGTCAACCTTCGCGGGGAACACTGCGTCAACTCCGTCAATCACAATCCTCGCCTCATCGCCGACCCTGACCTTTACGGCGTCCTTTGAGGGGAGGAACACGTCCATGGTGACGTCAAGCGGATCAAGGATCGCCATGACGCGGCTCCCTGAGCCGATGACGTTCCCCGGATCGGCGAGGCGGTACTCGACGTGGCCGTCAACCGGCGAGCGGACGGAGAGATCTTCGATCACGGTCTTAACCTTCTCGATTTCGGCGGAGGCACGCTCCTCGTCAGCCGCAGCGGCTGCCTCTGCCTTCCTGAGGGCGGTGATTTCCTGGCGCTTCGCCTTCACTGCGGTGTCGCGCTTCTTGAGCTCGGTTGACGAGATGAGCTTCTCCTTCATCAGGTTCTTCGCGTCGGCGAGCTCGGTCTCGCGCAGCGACAGCTCGGTCTCGGCGGCGGCCCTCTGGGCGTGGATTCGCTCCTTTGCAGCTCCTGCTGACTTCTTCTGAGCCTCTGCGCTCTTCAGGGTTGCCATGGTGTCATTGTCCTCGAGAAGGGCGATGACATCGCCTTTCTTCACGATGTCGCCGCGATCGGCCTTCATCTCGACGATCTTCCCGGGGTACCTGCTCTGCACGGTATAGCGCTTGAGCTCGAGGCGGCCGTTCGTAACCGCGATGCCCGGGTTCTCGTCAGCGCGGATGCTGTTCATCCTGACAAAGTAGAAGATGCCCCCGGCTGTGGCGGCAAGGAGGATGACGGTTATCAGCGGTTTAGCTATTTTCATATTTGTTGCCTCGTGCACTTCGAATCACGGCAGTCCTTGAATTTACATACGAATGTGCATGTATACAAAGCTGAATAAACGCGAATCAGGAGAGCTGGAATATTTGCCATCCTGATTCGCGTGCTCTCGCCAATCTACTCCGTATATGTGATTCGTGCAATATATTTGTGTTTCAATCCGACGTTTCCTGCGGGACTGTTGCAGTATGCAAGGATTTGAGAAACGAAGTGAAGTTCTGCGTGGAACAGTCTGCACAGCGGCTCAGGCTGTGCTAGGCGTATGGCACTCTTTGCAGGACCGGAGCAGGCCGCTCAGGGAGACTGTCAGCATGCGGCGTTTCCCTCGCACCGTTTTTAAAGGTATTCCGGTGAGACCTGCGGCAAAGCCCGGGATGGCCGGCACATATCGCATGATGATCTCATTTCCGGTAATTTTTGATAAACATGACACTTTAGTGCTTTTCAATCTGACGCTTCAATTGACTGTTTTAAGAAAATTTCACATACTTCATATTGTGTCCTACGGTACGTATGTTGAGTTTTGAACCTGCTGTTTCCGCCGGATTTGCCGCAGCATTGCGGGACTTTTCCGGGAAACGCGTCTGGAGTGAGGTGGCTATGGGAATGTCTGATGATCTTGCCGGTTTTGTTAAGGCTGTGGGTGAAGCCGTCACTGATGTCTGTGACGGGGCGATCAAGGTAATGGATGAGGCTGAGAAGGCCTGGAGTGAGGTAGAGAAGGCCGGTGACATGGTTTTCGGCACCGCTCCGGAGAGCGGCAGTGAGGAGAGCAGCGAGGAGCGTGAAGTCAGCGACGGGCGTGAGGAGAAGTACCAGTCCCTCCTCGAGACGAGCGGCTCTCTGCTCGGGAGTCTTCAGAAGCTTGAGAAGATCTCGGGCGATGATCTGGGAAGCCGTGACCTTGAGGAAATCCGCTCTGAGCTGAAGGGGCATTCGCCGGCAGACAAGGAGCTTGACGAGCTCTTTGAGAACAACGCTGATGAGCTGCTCTCCTTCACTCAGGAGATGGTAGACGGCATGAGCGAGCTGCTCTCTGACTTCAAGGAGATCGAGGAGATGATGAAGGATGATCAGTCCTCCGGTGGGGATGCAGGATCCGATGGGGAGGCTGCAGAAGGGATGGTATCCATTTATGTGAATGCGGCCGGAAAGTCAGCGGACGAGCTCTCAAAGTTCAGCCTCTATACCTGGAACGACGATGCAGTCCGCGGGACCTCTGCACTCTCTGGCGGAGACGGCTGGGACAGCACCTTAATCACTCCGGAGCGCACTGAGGACGGGCTTGCAGTGTTCCGCCTCGGGATCGTCAATAAGGGCGGGCAGTTCAGCTTCATCGTAAGGACTGAGGGCAACGCCGCCCAGTCGGCAGATTTCACGGCAAAGGCCTCAGGCGAACCGGTGTTTGTAACTTGGGATGCTGCCGCAGGCGGGCAGGGAACGGCGGTGCAGGCTGAATCCTCAGGCGCAGGTGCCGCAGACGGGAAGGTATCCATTTACGTCCACGCAGCCGGCAAGTCAGCAGACGAGCTCTCAGGGCTCAGCCTCTATACCTGGAATGACGGGGGCATCAGGGGAACCACGGCACTCTCTGACGGCGAGGACGGCTGGAGCAGCACCTGCATCACTCCGGAGCATACCGAGGACGGGCTCGCGGTATTCCGCCTTGATATCGTAAGAGCTGGAGCGCCGTTCTGCTTTATCGTGAGGACTCAGGGCAACGCCGCCCAGTCTGCGGATCTCACAGCCAGGGCATCGTCAGAACCCGTCCTTGTAACCTGGGATGCTGAGAGCAGCGGCAGGGGATCAGCCACCCAGCCCGTGCCTGTCAATCCGGAAGACATTGCAGGTGAGGTCAAGGCACGCACGGAAAGCCTTTTCAGCGAACTGAAGGCGGCCCTGAAGTAGGCATCTCTGATGCCGCATAAAGCTGACGGGCTTCATTGCGGGAGCGGGGCCCGGAAATTAGCCTGAATCTGTGAAGCCCGCATAAGAATGGAAATCCCTGATCCAATCCGCAGGCAGGAAACATAGGTCCGGAAAGCCAGAAATAACAGCTTTTCCGGACCTTTTTTTATTCGCCCTGCGGGTGCATCAGAAAGCATCTGCACAGCTGTCCGGGCATTCCATAACGATGCCGGGAATTGCTCCGGAATCCCCGCAGCGCAGTAAAATATCCTGCTGTCTGACGCCGGGCATGAGACACTGGCAGAGGCTGCAATGGGCCTGGAGAAAGCGCAGGAAAGGATGAATGGTTTCCCCCGGCAGTGATGATGTCTCATCGGTGCTGATGCGAGGGAGCGGGCTCATGGCATCCCTTCGTTCATCTCAGGACCCGGAGGATCTGAAGCAGGGCATGAGTGAGCAGGCAATGAGAGAAACAGGCAGCGGCACATCCATGCTGAGGACTGTCGTCCTCGTTATTTCAGCATGCCTAATCTACGGCATCATGCAGGGAATTCATGACAACTACGGCATCATGATGAAGTCCCTTGTCCCGCATACCGGAGTGAGCTACCAGGAGATCAGCTTCATCATCGGAGTCGGGGCCGTCCTCTATGGCCTGGTGCAGCCCTGCTTCGGGATCCTCGCGCTGAGAAAGTCCAACGCGTTTGTCATGCTCATCGGGATCGCGATGATCCTCACGGGGCTCATAGCGACGCCGATGTGCCGGCAGTTTCCGACGATGCTGCTCTTCTTCGGCATCATTCTTCCCTCGGGAACCGGAGCGCTCTCGTTCGGCATCGTCATGTCGGCAATCACTCCCATGATCGGTGAGAAAAAGGCCGCGGCCGTCTCGGGTATTGTCCAGGCGAGCGCCGGAGTGGGCGATGCCCTGATGTCACCGGCGCTGCAGTTTCTCATCTCCTGGCACGGGATCGCCTTCTCCATGGGAAGCTTCGCCATGCTGATGGCGGCCACGCTTCCGGTCATTTTCTGGATCGGTGCGAAGAGCAGGGAGCTGCCTGCCCCGGAAGGGGAGAGCGCCCAGGCGGAAAAGGAGCGCCTCTCAGACATCATCCGCGACGCGTTCCGGAACAGGACCTACCGCCTGATCTTCATCGGGTTCTCCACCTGCGGCTTCAATATGTCGATTATCGAGAGCCACCTCTTTTCACAGTTTGTCTCCTGGGGGATTTCGCAGAATGCCGCCTCGATGGTGATGATGATCTACGGGATCATGACCATGCTGGGGGCGATGGCGACAGGCTTCCTCTGCATGAGGTTCCCGATGAAGAACGTCCTCGGAACGGTATACGGGCTCAGGGTGCTCATTTCCCTGTCCATGCTTCTGATTCCGGGAAGCCTCCCTTTGGCGCTCATAGCGACTGGGTGCCTCGGGGCCACAGGCGACTCGACAGTGCCTCCCACAACAGGACTTATCACGCGGGAGTTCGGCGCGAGGAAGATGGCCGTTTACTATGGCATCGCGCTTGTCGGACATCAGGTTGGAGCGTTCCTCAGCTCATCCTTCGGCGGGATCTGCGCGGAGCAGTTCGGGACCTATGCTCCGCTCTGGGCAGCCAACGCGGTCCTTTGCGCTATTGCCGCATCGGCAAGCTATGCAATCAGAAGATAGGGATTCAGCCGGAATCTAGTCTGTGAGAGCGAAAGCGGTAGCATTTGGTATGCCTGGCTGTCTATCGGTGGACTGTCACGTCTGTTTCCAGCCAGGCTGTAAGTTCAGAATTTAAGTTAATCTGGGATCAGACGGTATCTTCTATCCCTGTAAGTTCCTATTGCCTCTATCTTCCCTTCATTGATAAACTGTTTCAGGTAATGTCTAATCTGAGTTGCGCTAATTGATAGCGCTTCAGAGATCTCAGAGCTGGAAGACAGTCCATGCCTTGAAAGATAGCTTATGATTTTCTGCTGGTTTCGGTATACCTTGTTTTCCGTTAAGTCGATACTGACGGTTTCAGAATTTACTGACGGTTTTACATCCGAATTACCAACGGTTTTAGAATTTACCAGCGGTTTTGCTTCTGAATTACCAACGGTTTCAGAATTTACCGACTGATTCGCCCCGGAATTACCTACGGATTTGATGTTGCTATCTGCTTCATCAGTATCCTTCCTGAACAGCACATCATCAAAGTTTCTGCAGTGGAGCGTAAGAGTTGTGCGGTCAGGGTTATGGCTGTCAGTCCATACCGGCCTCTCGCCATAGGCTTTTTCCCACCCGTCAACTATGGCAGGTATGCCGCTTCCTGCGCGTTCTCCAAGGCCTATGAGCATGAACATTTTAAAAAGAATGATATTCCTGGGATCTGAGATCCCGCCGCCCATAGCCTCTTTAATGGAAATCCTGAAGTTGCCCGGGTTCTCGAAAATGAATCCATTCTGATTTTTTCTGACAACAACACCGCGGCTTGCAGAATAGTCTGCGTTCACAAGCGTGTTAAGCAATGCCTCGCGCACGGCCTTGTGCAGCGGTGTGTCATCAACACGGAAAAGTCCTTTCAGGCTGAACGGGCGTGGGAGATTGAATGTAAGCTTATCTGAAACAGCAAAGAAAAAATCAAACAGGTTTCCGCTCCATTCTCCTCCTGATGAAGTCAGACGATCAACCCAGCGGCTGCCAGGAGCAGATATGTCCTGATAGTCGAGAAGATAAGCAGGATATTCCTGTGCAATAGTATCCACGCAGCCGAACATGAGCAGTCCTGCACCCGTTGGATAAAACCTGGCATCATCTGAGTCAAAGCCCATCGCTCCGATCTTGATAAGGAACTCACCATCCTCGAGAGTGGCCCATACATGATTGGGATGGACCATTTTGAAATTGCTGCGGTATTTATGAACAGTATCCATGCAGAATACTTCAAGGCCGCGGCGCCTGATCAAATGCGCGTCAGGTGTTACCGGATAGGAATCGCGATACATGGCTGCCAGTTCCAGGGGAGTGCAGTGGTAATCACCGTCATGACGGCGGCGGTATGATCCGGTCTGAGGATTGTTGCCGATGAATACCGGCCGCAGGTAGCGATCAGCCCTGGGCACTCTGATGACAATGATTTCTTTCCTTCAAAATCCTCAGTCGTGACGTCTCTGTCCGTAAGAATGTTAACGCTGACTTTCTGTTTGTTGCTGATGGTGTTCCAGAAGTCTTTTTTCAGGTGTTCGGGATCCTGCACTCCTGTTACCTCAAGAGAACCGTCAGTTCTCTCCTCCACCCCGAGCAGGATTACGCCGCCGTCAGTGTTCGCAAATGATGAGTAGGTTTCCCATAAGCTTCCCGGCAGGCCGCCAGCCGCCTTTTTGGCTTCCAGCTGATTATTTTCTCTGTAGGTCTCTATGTCTCTGATGTTTACCATAACTGAATCCGAATGTATTTGTCTTCTTTACCTGAGTATTCACTTCATAGCTATTGTATCCTTCATCAGAGGTCGGTGCATTCTTAATTCATTGAATACGATAAATTATGAGATGTCTGACTGAATTTAGATTATAAAAAGTGATTTTGGGCAATTTGAAGTCTGATTCATCTATGGGTTCATTGGAAAATCTGGATACTCAGAGACAAAAAGGCAAACTGAGCTGTCTTAAAAAGCTCGCACAGACTCTAAGGTAACCAAGGCTTTACCTTGCTTCCGGCAGGTCCGTCCACTTGGTGGTGTAGGCAGGAGAGAGCGCGTTTCTCCCTGATTCCCAGACCTGGGAGGTTCCCTCGCTGAGGAGCGCCGCGCTTCCCGGCATACAGCCGTTGATGGCGTCGATGGTTTTCATGAGGAGGTCAGACCTCTCAGAGAAGGAGAGCCCGAAGAGCTCAGGTGTATGGGACGCCCTTTCTGAAATCCCGGAAAGCAGCACTCCGGTCTTCTGTATGGGGAAACCTTCGAGGTAGATGCCTTTCAGAATTTCTGACGCGGCTTTTGTGATTATCCTCGTGTCATCAGTCGGCTCCGCTAGCACGCAGGAGCCGGAGTTGCGGTACATCTCGCTCTCGTCGCGGAAGCCCGGCGTGCTGATGAACACTGTTATTGATGATGAAAGGCTTCCGTCCTTCCGGAGCCGCTCCGCGGCCATGGCGGCATGCGAGCTTACCGCCTCGCGGATGACATTGAAGTCCGAGGTGGTCTTCGCCATGGTGCGGCTGTGCATGATCTGCTGCCTTGCCTCAGGCTCGTTCTCCTCAAGTATGCACGGTATGCCGTTGAGCTCCATGATGGTCCGTTCCGTAACAACGGAGGTAAGGCGCCTGATGCGGGAGGGATCGGATTTCGCGAGATCTTCAGCCGTGTAGATGCCGGCGTTGTTCAGCGTCTTTAGCAGCCTCCTGCCTACTCCCCAGACGTCCTCGACCGAGGTGTCGTGGAGGATCTTCTCTATGGTGCCGCTGTCCGTCGCGTCGCAGGTTCCGCGGAATACAGGATTGTGCTTGGCGTTGTGGCTCGCGAGCTTCGCGAGAGTCCTTGTGTAGGCGGTGCCGATGCCGGTGGAGAGCCCGGTCTCGGCAAGGATGGTCTGCCTGATGCGCCTTGCCGTGGGAGCGGCGGTATCAGCCTGTCCTGGGAGAACGGCGAAGGCCTCGTCGATGGAGTATTCCTGGACGTCCGGGGAGAAGCGCATGAGGATCTTCATCACGCGGTTTGACATGTCGCCGTACAGGGCGAAGTTCGAGGAGAAGACCGCGACATGGTGGCGCCTCAGGAAATCACGGACCTGGAAAACCGGCGCTCCCATCTTGATGCCGAGAGCCTTCGCCTCCTTTGATCTCGCGATGATGCATCCGTCGTTGTTCGATAGAACCACGAGAGGGCGGTTATCGAGATCGGGCCTGAAGACCTTCTCACAGGAGGCGAAGAAGTTGTCGCAGTCAACTAGCGCGAATATTTTCCTCAATCTGAATGCCTCCCTGCAGCCTGCCGGACTCAGTGAGTGATACCTACCGGCCCGCAGTGTGAACTGATAAAGTCTGGTTCAACTCTTATCTTACGACAATACACAGAGAGTTCTTTGGAACTCTGATCGGACCGTTGCATTCATTGGCGTGAGCAGGCTCGGCTGAAAGCATGATGATGGTTTTCCATTCTGCCTGCTGGCAGAACCAGTTACCTAATGAACGCTCTGATCCCTGCAACATATCCGTCATGCGTATGTTCCTTGTTGCTGGCATCAGCCGGCGCGCAGGAGGCGGAGCGGCCCGAGCTGTATCGGCACTGCTGAATTGCCTTGGCGCAGAGACGGCATATGAGCATTCGCGCGATCCTGAAAGGACTGCAGTGAAAATAAGTTTCAGGAAGTAAGTCTCGCACTGACAGAAAATGGGACTGCATCCTTTTGTCAGCACAGATCTCCAAGAAGAACTTCCCATTTTCCATCGCGTCTGCTTCCGGTCCTTTTGATTAATCCCTTCTTTCGCAGCTCTGGGAGCATACGTTTGATTGTAAAAATAGAAATGCCAGACTTCTGCGCTAGCTCAGTCTGAGTCAGGAGAGGACTGATGGCTAGAATCTGCAGTACTTTCCGTTCCGCATCAGAAATGCTGACAGGACTTTTTTGAAGTCTTTCCTGTGAATTTGGAACATTAGGTTTCAAAGTTGCATTTTCAGGTTTCAAAGTCGC
>DEHC01000083.1:54535-66944 GCA_002351705.1 Gammaproteobacteria bacterium UBA2810
TCTTCGGGTTTCAAAGTCGCATTATCAGGCTCTACCGGCTCACTTTGTGATTCTACCGGCTCAATTACAAACTTATCTTTCAGCTGTCCGCCCATTGCCGGTCTGTATAAATTAACCCGAAAAGCGCTTTCCATATCAATGAATTCAGGTTCCCGAAGATTTCTTTCCTGCATTTCCTGAATCAGCTTTGGAATGCCAGTTCCCCACTCCTCTATCAGGTTCATATAGAGAAATGCATGAGCCAGAGCCTTGTTCCTTATTTTGGAAAATCCTTCTTTCATAAGACTGATCGTGACACCAGGCATAAGACCGCCAGGTGAAGTAATCTCAAGTCTGTTGTCAAACACAGCGACCTGAATGTTGGATGACGACAGTAAGCTGCGGTTCATTACGGCATTGATAATCAATTCTCTGATGCTTTTAGGCGGAAGCTCGTAATAGTCTTCCCTGTAAACGCCATTGAGCCTGTTTCCCAGATGAATGCTTCTGAGCACAAACTGAAATGCGTCTTCAACCTGCTGCCACAAAGGACCGGTATAACTACGCTTATCGATGAAAACAGTTCTGTTGGAATCTTTGAATACACCGCATTGAATCAATGAGCGGGAAGGATCCTGACCTGTAAGGTATATGTATCCGTTTGTCGGGTGCGTTACTCCTTCGCTGTCGACAGAAAGAAGTCCCCAGCTTATAAGTTGGTTGGCACCGACATCACGGACTTTTTGGCTCGCCTGCCTGTCCTTGGCATGCTCAATTGCGATGTCTTTCATGCTGGAGCAGAGCTTTTTGATTTCATCTTCGGAAACTGTAAGCTCTTTGCACACCACGGTATCATAAGATCTGCCAGCATCCTCGTAAAACATTTCGGTGGACATGTCTCTGTCTGCATGACGGGTAGTACCGCCAATTCTGACATAGACTCCATTTGTTATCCCTTTGGATTTCAGATAATACGGCCGCTGCCGGCCTGGGGCTATTTCTACNNTTCTACTACGATAACTGATTTTTCATCTATGGTCTGCAGATATATGTCAGGGATAATTGCAGGCTCACAGCTGTCAGAAATAGCTTCTGTTATGGCATCCATCTCGCGGAAGATGCTCTCTTTGTCAATGCCTGTCACTTCGTGGGTTTTGTCGTCTATACCGAAGATCAGCGTCCCGCCTTTACCGTTGGCAAATGCTACAACCGTCTTCATGTATTTGCTGCTGTCTTCCGTGCGCTGAACCTTGAATTCTATGTTCTCAGATTCGCCATTCAACAATTCTTCTTTAGTCATCCTGGTTACCTTTTTCGGTTTGTTTATGGTGATATTCTAATATGTATAAGCCTTGTGTACCATAATTTCAGATCGATTATGTCATTTGTAAAATAAAAAAGATCCGGATTCACTTCTGTTCAGGATTAATCAATCTATTTTTATCAGCCAGTGTGAGTGGCTTTCAGGAGGATGGCTGAAGATTTTTTCATCAGGACAGTCATTCCCCTTACGAACTGCGTTGATTATAATGGCTTATGCTCAGAGGATTAGACATGAAGGAGATCCCAGCCGCAGCATAGCCGTGAAAGTGAAAGAGCGGGATTTGGCAGAATTCCGGGGCGCAGGCAGCCTGCAACAACACTCCGCATCAGTATGTTTTTCAGGGATATTATTATGAGAAAGAGTGCTTTTGCATTGGGCATTGCGATGCTCTGCGCCGCTTCAGCGTCAGCGGACGGGAGCCATATAAAAGGCGTTACGGCAATCGGCGAGGTGTTCGGCGACGGGGCGAAGACCTCGGCAGTCGCCCTGGAGTACGACGCCCCGGTGAGCGCGGAGAGCCTCACACCAGCCTCATATGAGGTTGCAGGCCGTGAGATCTCGCGCGTCTGCACCGGAAAGAGCGCTGACAAATGCAGCGCTAAAGAGGGCGGAAACTTCGTCATCATCGAGCTTAAGACCTCAGTGTCGCTGACCCCGGAGTTTGGCCCTGACCTGGAGAAGGAGAGGAACAGCGCACCGGATAAGGCCGGAAAGAAGGCACCTCCCGCAGGCATGAAGCCCGGGAAGGGCGGCCCCGGCATAGTCGCGGGAGGGAAGCCTGAGCGGAAGGCTGACCCCTTCCCCATCGAGGCGGAGGTGAGGCAGGCGCTTCCTGTGAAGGCCGCTGACGGCAGGACCTTTGACGAGGGCACCAGGATGAAGAGCACCGCCTCGAAGATCCTCATTGCCGATGATTTCAGGCAGCTTTCGTACAAGGACGATGAGACCGGCGTCACCCTCCGCTATAACCTCTTTATCCCCAGGGACTACGACTCCTCGAAGCGCTATCCTCTGGTTCTTTTCATGCACGACGCGAGCGGCGCGAACCAGAATGACCGCTACACTCTCCTCCGGGGAAACGGCGCCGTGGTCTGGGCATCGCCAGAGAGCCAGCATGAGCATCCCGCCTTCGTCCTTGCGCCGCAGTATGACGAGATTGTGGTTGATGATGATTTCACCGCGACCGCGAGCGCCGGGGCTACCATCGGTCTCCTTCACCATGTGGAGGCGGAGTACAGCGTCGACAAGGACCGCGTCTACACCACCGGGCAGTCCATGGGCTGCATGATGAGCTATCTCCTTCTCTCGACACACCCGGATGAGTTCGCGGCAGGTCTGCTGGTCGCCGGGCAGTGGGATCCGAAGGTCATCGCGCCCATGGCAGAAAAGCCCCTCTGGCTTGTCTCAAGCACCGGAGACGCGAAGTCATCAGCTGGGGCGGAGACTGCCCTCAGGCTCTGGGGAGACGCGGGCGCGAAAATCGCGCGGAATGAGCTCCCGTTCGAGGCCTCTGAGAAAGAGCTGGGTGACGGCGCGGAGAGGCTCCTCGGTGAGGACGCGTCAATCCGCTATACCCGTCTCCAGGGCGGCTGGCACAACGGGACCTGGCGCGTCGCCTACGGCATCCGTCCGATCCGTGACTGGCTCATGAGCCAGCACCGGTGAGGCGCGCCATGAGGGAATTTATTCTGCTCATCTGCCTGCTCATAGGCTTTGCCGGCATGGAGGCAGCATCTGCCGCGGCTGATCCGGCCGCAGGCAGCAGCGTTAAAGGCAATTTCGATATCACTGACCTCAGGACACGGCTCTTTGATCCGAATGGGAGCGATGTCCTTATCATCTCGCACCGCGGCGACTGGCACGGCTGAGAACTCCCTGCGCTCGATTGAGAAGGCGATAGAGAAGGGCTGCGCCGGCGTCGTCGATGTGAGGAGGACGAAGGACGGACAGCTTGTGCTGATGGCTGACAAAACCGTTGACCGCGTGACTGACGGAAAGGGCCTTGTCTCGCATCTCACCCTTGCTGAAATCCGCAGCCTTCACCTCCGCGACAGCAAGGGGGAGCTCACAGCTTTCAGAGTTCCGACGCTTGAGGAAGCGCTGCTTCTCGCGAAGGGCCGGATCATGATCGCGGTGAGCAGCTATGACGATTACGCCTCTGGGATCGGAGCGCTGGTGCAGAAGACCGGGACGGCACGCGAGTTCTTCCGCCTCTCCGAAATCCCCCGGAAGACCGCCTATACCTGGCGCGAGCAGTTCGAGCAGGCGGGGCCCGGGAGCGGCGCAAACCAGTCCGGGCGCTACGCGGAGCTCATGAAAGAGGGCTATACCGTCTTCGTGAGCGACGCGCCGAAGGCCATAAACTCCTTCCTCGGGCGGACCCACATTAGGGCGGTGATTGCCGTAAGCGGGGTGTTCGGCGACGGGCAGAAGGTAGCGTACGCGGTGCTCCGCTACCGCGAGAGAATCGACGGGAGCAGCGTGAATAAGGACACCTTTGAGGCAGAGGGGCACACCGTGACTGACGCCTTCACGAGCAGGAGCGAGGATCCCTCAGGGCGCGCGGAGGCCGGGAGTCAGGTCATCGTCACCTTTGACACCTCCGTCAGGTTTGACGCTGCGGCCGGCGGCGCGGGCAAAAAGGAGACAAAGGATGAGAAGGAGCACGCCATACCGCAGATCCGCGCAGGGAACCGCCCTGAGCGGAAGGAGGGGCTTTTCCCAGGCGATGTGACGCTCCGGCAGCTGAGGCCCGTGAGGACCACTGACGGGCGGGAGATCACCGAGGCGTACAGCATCCGGAGCACCATGGAGAAAACACTCGTCGTAGATGACTTCCGCCAGGAGGTCTTCCGCGATCCGGAGACCGGCGGCACGCTCCGCTACAATATCTTCATTCCCAGGGGCTATACCGAGAAGGAGCGGTATCCTCTTGTCCTTTTCATGCATGACGCGAGCGGCGCCGGGCAGGAGGACACCTGGACGCTCAGGCAGGGGCTCGGCGCCGTGGTCTGGGCGTCTCCCTCCGAGCAGGCGAAGCACCCCGCCATTGTCCTTGCGCCGCAGTATGACGAGGTCGTGACTGACGACAGCTACGCCCACACCGCCTCTGCCGAGCTTACGGCAGAGCTCGTGAGGCACATCATGAGGACCTACACCGTCGACAGCAGCCGGGTTTATGTGACCGGGCAGTCGATGGGCTGCATGATGGCGTATTTCCTGATGTCGCACTATCCTGATTTCTTCACGGCAGGGCTTCTCGTCGCCGGTCACTGGAACACCGCGGAGCTTGCCCCGATGAGCAGGATGCCGCTGTGGCTCGTCTCGGGCGGAGGGAAGTCACAGAGCGGAGCGGAAGGCGCCATCAGAGTGTGGGAGGCGCACGGCGGGGAGGCCTCGTCTGCCGAATGGCCGCTCTCCGCGTCAGACCGGGATCGTGATGACATGACGAGCGCGCTCATCGCGAGGGGCGGCAACATCCACTACTCGCACCTTACAGGCGGCTCGCACTTTGACACCTGGCGCGCCGCCTACGGCTTCGGCGCTGTTCGTGACTGGCTCTTCAGGCAGCGCAAATGACTCAGGCGCTGAGCTCCTTCTCGAGGCAGACGAGACGCACGCCGGGGATCCCGTTGAAGGTGCAGTCAACAATGTCCGCCTCGGTGTAGCCAAGGCGCCGGTACATGATCCGCGCCCTCACGTTGATGGCGTTGGTGTCCATGCGGAGATGGAGGCAGCCGTGCCTGCGCGCGTATTCCTCGTAGAACCTGACGAAGGCGCGCCCGAAGCCCCTGCCTCCGCAGTCCGGATCGACCGTCAGGGTGTGGAGAACCATGACCTCGTTGTCAGGCGCCCTGACGCTCCAGCGCGCCTCAGCGTAGCAGGGGACCTGCGCCTGGTTGATGACGGCTGACGCGACGATCCGCCCTCCGTCCTCCATCACGAAAAGATCGCGGAGCATCTTCCCTGCTGTCTCCTCTGTCGGGTAGACGCCCCTTATCCAGCCGATGACGGCCTTCCCCTGCTCCTCCATATCGTGGATCCTTTCGTAAATGGCGGCAGCAGCGGGGACGTCAGCCGCGGCTGCTTTCCTGATGTTCATATCATCTCTGTCCTGCGTCCTGAGCAGTTTCTGGGAAAAACTGCTGAAATTCCGGCTCATGATAGCCCCTCAGGGAGAGTTTTTCATCCGGTAACGCAAGTCCGCGCTTGAGGATTCAGACACGCCGTGCGGGAAATTCCTGACAGCTGATGTCATAAAAGTGCCTAAATTCCTGAAAAACTTTCCCGGATCTGCTCTTTGACCCCGGTTTTAGGCTGCTGGGCGTGTGGTAAAATCAGCGGCAGACATTTTCCAGAGAAAAATAAAGAAGAGAACATGAAAGACGTAGAAGTTGCCGGCGACGGCAGCGAGCAGATCAGACTCCATTCATTCACCGAGCAGGCCTACCTCAACTATTCGATGTCGGTCATCAAGGACCGCGCGCTCCCCAGCATCACTGACGGGCTCAAGCCCGTGCAGCGCCGCATCCTGTACGCGATGCACGAGCTCGGCATGCGCCCGGACTCCAAGACCCAGAAGTCGGCGAAGACCGTGGGCGCGGTAATCGGCAACTACCATCCGCACGGCGACACCGCCTGCTATGAGGCGATGGTCCTCATGGCGCAGGACTTCTCCTGCCGCTATCCGCTCGTGCAGGGGCAGGGCAACTGGGGCTCCAGGAACGATCCGAAGTCCTTCGCCGCGATGCGCTACACCGAGGCGACGCTCTCCCCCTTCTCCGAAGTGCTCCTTTCGGAGCTCGGCATGGGGACGGTCGACTGGGTGCCGAACTTTGACGGAACGCATGACGAGCCGAAGTTCCTGCCGGCGATGCTCCCGCACATACTCCTCAACGGCGTCACCGGCATCGCGGTCGGCATGGCGACCGACATCCCGCCGCACAACGCGCGCGAGGTCGCGGCGGCCTGCGTCGAGCTCATCGATCATCCCGATTCGACCGCGGCGGATCTCATGAAGGTCCTCCCGGGCCCCGACTATCCGACCGAGGCCGAGATCATCTCCTCGCCTGACGAGATCCGCTCGGTGTACGAGACCGGGAAGGGCACCATCAGGATGCGAGCAACCTATCTTACCATGGGCGGCGACATCATCATCACGGCTGTTCCCCACCAGGTGTCACCGGCGAACGTCATCAGGCAGGTTGCGGAGCTCATGCAGAAGAAGAAGCTCCCGATGGTGAGCGACATCCATGACGAGTCGGACATCCAGCATCCCTGCCGTCTGGTCATTGTCCCGAGATCGAACAGGGTGAAGCCCGACGAGCTCATGCTCCACCTCTTCACCTGCACCGACCTCGAGAAGACCTACCGCGTCAACATGAATGTTTTGGGCGAGGACGGGACGCCGAGGGTCTGCCCGCTCCACGATCTCCTCAAAGGCTGGCTCAGCTTCAGGAAGGACACCGTAAGGCGCCGCCTGCAGACGAGGCTTGACGCGATACTGAAGCGCCTCCATCTCCTTGACGCCCTCATGACCGTGTTCCTCAACCTCGACGAGGTCATAAGGATCATCAGGACCGAGGACAAGCCCAAGCCCGTGCTCATGAGCCGCTTCGGGCTTGATGACGAGCAGGCCGAGTACATCCTCGAGACCAAGCTCCGCGCGCTCTCCCGCCTGGAGGACATGAAAATAAGGTCCGAGAGGGAGAAGCTCGAGAAGGAGCGCGATGATCTCCAGGGCCTCCTCTCGGATGACGCGAGGTTCATGAAACTTGTGCGGAAGGAGATCATCGAGGCCGCGAAGAAGTGGGGCGATGAGAGGCGCTCGCCGATTGTCGCCCGCGACGCCGCAAGGCCCTACCTCGAGACTGCCATCACCCCGGCGGAGAACGTCATGGTCATCGTCTCGAAGATGGGCTGGGTCAGGGGCGCGAAGGGCTCGGGTGTAGATCCCGCCGCGCTTTCCTACCGTGCGGGCGATGAGTACCTCGACAGCATGATGACGAAGAGCAACCTTGACGCGGTCATCCTCACCGACCAGGGCAGGACCTACACCCTGAAGACTGGAGACCTCCCGTCGGCGAGGACCCAGGGCGTGCCCCTTACGAGCATCTTCACCTTCTCTGCGGGCGAGAGCGTGGCCTGCCTCATCCCGGGCGCCTCAGGCGACCGCTTCCTCCTGGCGACGTCTGACGGCTACGGCTTTGTCGCGCCCTATGACGCCTTCGTCTCGAAGAACAGAAGCGGCAAGGCCGCGGTGACGGTGAAGGAGGGCACCTCGCTCCTCCGCCCCGTGAGGGTTCCGGAGAGCGCCGCGGAGCTCCTCGTGTTCGTTGTCTCCGGCGACGGCAGGCTCCTCATCTTCCCGCTCTCCGGACTCCCGGAGCTCGCGAAGGGCAGGGGACAGAAGCTCATGCAGCTCCCCGAGACTGATGACGAAGGGAGCCAGGTCCTTGCCGTAACGGCCGTGGTGCCCGCTGACCGCCCGGCGGTATTCACATCAGGCAAGAGAAAGTTTACACTTAGCCCCGGAGACTTTAAGATCTACGAGGGAGCGAGGGCCCGCAGGGGAACCGCGCTCCCGAGAGGCTTCCGCCGTGTCGACCGGATTGATGTGGAGAATGAGTGATGCTGGCCGCTTTCAGAACCGTTTTGCTGCTGTCCCTTTTTGTAGTGTGGTCAATAATCGGCCTCATCATCGGCATCCTGAGGCCGCGGCATCCCGAGAACACCTACATCATGGCGAACCGCCTGCTCTCGCTTGCGGCCCCGATCATGGGCTTCAAGATCCATATTGAGGGTGAGGAGCTTGTGAAGGACATTAAAACCGGCATTTACGCCGGCATCCACCAGAGCAACTGGGACATTGTCTTCCAGGCGAAGTGCATGAGGAAGGGCGTGGTCACGGTCGGGAAGAAGAGCCTCCTCTGGGTGCCGCTATTCGGCTTTGTCTACTACCTCGCGGGCAACATCCTCCTCGACCGCGCGAACGCCAGGCACGCGGTCGGCACCATCAAGAAGGTCGCCTCCGAGATCAGGGACAGGGGCCTTTCGGTGTGGATGTTCCCCGAGGGGCACCGCTCGCTCGGGAAGGGGCTCGCGCCCTTCAAGACCGGCGTTGTCTATCTTGCTGCCGAGGCCGGCTGCCCGGTGATCCCGGTCGTGTCATCGTCGTATTTCAGCAACATCAGGCTCGGGCGCTGGAACAACGGTCACATCGTGCTCCGCTACCTGGAGCCGCGGGTCTATGAGAAGTTTGAGAGCAACCGTGACGCGAAGGCCGCGGCAAAGGCTCTCCATGACGAGATGAAGGCCGCGCAGGACGAGCTTACCGCGAGGGCTGACGCGCTCAACGCGGAGGAGGGAATCGATCCGGTCGGAACAGGCGCGTCCGAGGCAGCTCCTGAGGCTAAGGCTCCTGAGGCTGTTCCTGACGTGAAGACCGCTCCTTCGGCTGAGCCCGCGGCGGCCGGAGAGGAGCCTTCAGCTGTGAAGGACCCCTCATCCGGCGCAGGGCCCTCATCAGGGGACAGGTGACGTATGAAGGTCATGAGGCTTTCACAGCATGGCAGGAGGCGGGCGGCAGCCCGTCTCCTGCCTCTTCTTTTTGCGCTCAGCGCATTTTCAGCATATTCAGAGGCAGTGCCCCAGGCAGAGCAGATCAGCGATGATTTTGCCGCGCTGTCATGGACCGGCGGCTCGGGGAAAGGCTCCTCGGCCGCAGCCATGTACGCTGGAGCCGAGGCGCTCTACTGCGCTACAGGGCGCGAGAGGGTGAAGAAGCTCTGCGCCGCTGACGCCGCAAACGATGATCTCAGGGGGAAGGTCTCCTCGTTCAGCCTTCCTGACGCCAAGAAGGGAGAGAGTGCCTCCGGCGCGGTGTTCTACGGTGAGAAGCGCCGGGAGCTTTACTTTGTCCTCAGGTCACAGTCAGGCGAAGACTGCAGGGTCCTGCAGGTGAGCATCGGCGACGCTGCGGCACGAGCCGGCAAGGCGGTAGTCTCGGAGTGCTCCGCGGAGCGCTTCACGGTGCCACAGGTTCCTGAGGTCTCGCCGCTACCTCCTGAGAATATCTGGGGAGGCGTGAAGGTCAGGGGCGCGATCCCTGAGCCCGCACTGCATCAGGGAGGCGGAGCGGCGGCGAAAGGCGCGCCGTCTGCGGCGCTGCCGCTTCCCGGGGAAGCTCCTTCGACTCTGGTCATGAATGTTACGGGAGGAGGGAGCAGCAGGATTGTCACCTGCCTCGCGGATGTCCGCCACCTCGCGCGCTGCGGAGCGTCGGGAAATTACTTCTCGGGCGCGGACATTGAGCTGCTCCCGGGCGAGGTCCTTGACGTAGAGTCAGTGGACGGGAAGGTTACGGCAAAGGTCTTCATCACTGACGGAAAAGCCCGGATCCCCGCCTGGTACTCCGACCTCAGGCTCCTCGAGAAGGGCGGGAAGGGGCCTGGGATATCGGACTTCGCGCTCTCAGCGATGGAGCCGTCTGTCACATTTGCGGGATTCAGCAAAGACACGCTTTTCCTCGCGGAGCATGAGAAGGGGACAGAGAGCCCGGTAACAGCCATAAGCGTCTCCCCGAGGAATTCAAAGGGGCTTGATGAGGGGAGCCTCAGGTTCTTCCTGAGATCCGCCTCTCCCTACTCGTTCCCCGGCTACTGCTCTGCGCTCTCACGCCTGCTTGAGAGCGCGGAGGATGACAGATCCGTCCCTGACGCGCTCTATGACAGCGCGGTCCTCCGCCGCGCAGCCTACTGCCGCGGAGGGCTCCTCGGACACTTCTGCACCAGGGGCAGGCGCGCCGACACGCTCCATCACGGGACTCTCCGCTCAGCCGAGCGGTATTTTTCCGCGATGAAGGGAGAGCTTCTCTTCAGGAAGTCCCTGGAGCTCGCGGAGGGCGGCAGGGCGGGAAGCGGCAGCGCCTCGTTCAGCCCGGAGCTTGACATTTATTTCCGGGAGTTCATGCGCCTTGATGAGCTGCAGAGGAGGCGGAACGCCTCTGAGGCTGACCGCGCTCTCCTTGAGGGCGGGCACTGGGCAGGAATTCCGGAGCTTGACGGCGATGACCGCTCCTGCCTTGATGATCTTGAGCGTCAGGGAGCCGACCGGAAATAAAAAAAGCCCCCGCCTGGCGGGAGCCTCTGATTGGACTTTCAGAGCCTACTGCTGCAGCTCACGGAGCCTCCGGTAGGCGCCGTCCTTCCTTTCCATAAGCTCCCTGTGGGTGCCGCTCTCGATGATCCTGCCCTCGTCCATGACCGCGATGCAGTCCGCGTCCTCGACGGTCGAGAGGCGGTGCGCGATCACGATCTTGGTGATTGAGCGGTCAAGCGAGCGGAGGGCCTCCTGAATGGCCTCCTCCGACTCGGAGTCGAGGGCGCTTGTGGCCTCGTCGAGAATGAGGATCGGGGTCTTCCTGAGGAGCGCCCTCGCTATCGCGATGCGCTGCCTCTGTCCGCCCGAGAGCGCGCTGCCGTTCTCCCCGAGGACCGTGTCATAGCCATTGGGGAGCTTCCTGATGAAGCTGTCAGCGTTCGCGGCCTTCGCCGCTGCCTCAATCTCCTCGCGGCTGTGCTTCCCGCCGTCAGCGTAGGCGATGTTCGCGGCAACGGTGTCGTTGAAGAGCATGACGTTCTGCGAGACAAGCCCGATGGAGCCGCGGAGCGACTCGAGCGTGAAGTCCTTGATGTCCTTCCCGTCAATGCTGACAGTTCCCGAGTCAGGATCGTAGAACCTCGTGATGAGCGCGGCGAGCGTGCTCTTGCCGGATCCCGAGCGTCCGACGAGCGCCGTGGTGGTGCCGGGCCTCATCTCAAGGGTGATGCCGCGGACGGCAGGCGTGTCCTTCCCTGGGTAGGTGAACGTGACGTCCCTGAAGCTCACCTCACCCTTCACGTCCTTCAGGACCTCGGTTCCGGTGGCGCTGTCCTTCTCGGTCGGATGGTCGATGATGCCGAAGAGCGACTGAAGTCCCGTGATTCCTCTCTGGACCTTGTTGTTGACCTGCATGAGGGTCTTGATGGGCTTCAGGAGCATCATCATCGCGGTGATGATGGTGGCGAAGCCGCCGGCTGTGAGGCCGCCAACCAGGTCGGGATTTGTGGCCATGACGAGGATGGCGGCAAGGGCCGAGGAGGCGATGAGCTGCACCAGGGGAGAGCCGACGGCCTGGATCTTCACGACCTTCATCGTGGTGTCCCTTATCGCGCCGCTGCTTTTCGCGAAGCGCTCGTTCTCGACATCGTAGCCGTTGAACATCATGACCTCGCGGTGGCTCAGCAGCATCTGCCCGGTCTCCGATGTGATGTTCCCGACCGACTGCTGCAGCGAGCGGCTGTAGCGCCTTATCCTCCTTGAGATGGTGGAGACGATGAAGCCGACCACCGGGCCGATGACGAAGAAGATGATGGTGAGCTGCCAGGATGTCCAGATCATGAGGCAGAGGAGCCCGATGACGGTGGTCGCCTCGCGCACGATAGTAACGATGGCGTCGCTCGCCGTATCCTTCACCTGCTCGGCGTCATAGGTAATCTTCGCAATGAGCTCGCCTGACTTGTGCCTGTCATAGAAGCTCACCGGCATCCTGAGGAGCTTCGCGAACACCTCGCGCTGCAGCGTCATGACCACCGTGTTGCCGATGTAGTTGATGTTGTAGTCGGAGAGGAACTGCGAGAGCCCGCGGAGGGCGACGATGCCGATGACGACCCAGGGCATCCAGAAGAGCACATTGCTGTTGTGCGCGTTGATGCCGTCGTCAAGGAGCGGCTTTATGGTGCTGACGAACACCGTGTCGGTGAGGCCGTTTCCGACCATGCCGATGATGGCCAGCACGAAGTAGATCTTGTAGTTGAGAATGTACCCGAGGAGCCTTCTGAGAAGCCTCGAGCTTGGTTCGCTGCTGCGGAGATCGCTGCAGCTGTCCGGAGTGCCCTGATTCATTGTCTGTCCTGATGATTTACCTGATGGGGCATTTTATCAGGAACGGGAAATCGCCGGCTTTAAGGCGTAGAGAGACTAGAGTGAAATCATGTAGTGATCCAGTTCACAAAAAAGGCTCATATTCGGCAAATACTTAAATTTTTTTATTATAATTAAATTATT
>DEHC01000090.1 GCA_002351705.1 Gammaproteobacteria bacterium UBA2810
ATTCCCTATGGTTGAAATCTATCCAGATCGTATAGATTTCTCCAACTCTGGACAACCTGTCATTAACTACGAGCGGTTCATAGATGAATACAGCTCCCGCAACGACTCACTTGCAGATATGATGCGAAGAATGGGCATATGCGAGGAAAAAGGGAGCGGACTTGATAAAGTTGTAGACAGCATTGAGTTCTACCAGCTTCCGCCTCTTCATATTCTCATCCAGGAATCGCGTACAGTGGTAACACTGTTCTCATACAGAAAACTATCGCAACTTAGTAAAATGGAACGGATTGATGCATGTTACCAGCATGCCTGCCTGAAGTATGTATCAAACGACAAAATGACTAACAAGTCGTTGCGTCAGCGTCTTGGCATAGACGATAAGAACTATCCTATGGCATCACGCATAATCAGAGACTCCATAGATGCCAAATTGATAAAAGAAGACAGTTCAGATACCGGAATCAGGCACTGCTATCTGCCTTATTGGGCTTAACCAGCTGTCTCCGGATCACATTACAGAAGATCTTTCACCAACAGACTTATTAACAAGAAAGAATGATCTGATTTTGTAATGACTGCTGGAGAAACCTTTTTTTGTCCTCATTGTTCACAGGACGTAAAGGTGAGGAATTTTGTCCCTCTTTTTTGTCAATGGCTGCTGATCCATCAACGTTTCATAGGCATTCCGATACTGTGTATCTCAGTCAGCGTTCATGCAATTTCAATCTGGCCTAATCATGCGAAACAATCCAAATCAATTGCATAATAACTGAACCTTTTCACCAGTTCGCGAAACCATAGGAGATCAACTGCCACAGGGCATGTAACTGCCATGTAACGGGCATGTAACTGGAGGACTCTTTTCGTCAGGCAGCCGTTTTGATGAATTCAGTCAAATCAGTCGTTTATGATTTTATTGCCATGTAACTTCTATGTAACAGGCATGTAACTGAGTACCGTCTCGCGGTCGTTTTCACTGGTCAGAAAGACCTCAGATCAATGCGGATCCGAGCTGCCGTCAAAGGCATGCAGCTGCCATGTAACGGGCACGTAACTGGATAACGTTTTTCGTCTGGCAGCACCTTACATAAGCACAGCAAAATCAATGCACTGCAGTTTTATTGCCATGTAACAGGCATGTAACTGGAAAGCTGTTTCAGCTCAGCGGACTCTTATATGAATAACGCCGTATCAATGATTTGCGTATTTATGACTATGTACGCATCATGCAATTACCTGGAGACATACTGGCAGCGGGCCGCATCCATGAGGCGCAGCCCCTTACCTGATCTTCCCGCTCTCCGGATCGTAGACGAAGAGCCCCTGCTTCAGCGGATCCTCATAGCGGCACACGCCCTTCCCGAGGTCCCTGTACTTCACCTCGCGCGCGTCATCCTGTAGGAGCGCGTTCCAAAGCCGGAGGCAGTGCCCGCTCCGCTCCTCCTGCTCCTTTTTGGGATCCTTTTTCGCGTCTGCTGCCTGCTCTCTCTTCTGGTCCTCCCTCGCGGCCGAGGGCAGGATGTCGGTGGGCCAGCCCGCGCCGCTCACCGCGAAGCAGATCCGCTCGCTCCCCTTCTTCCCGCCTCCCCTGTAAACCTTCATGCAGGCAACGCCGTTCCTCGATCCCGCGAGGTAGTCCTGGTGCACGGCCATTGCCCTCTCGGAGAAGGTTTTCTGCCTGTAGGAGAACGCGGCGTCGCGCGCCATGAAGTAGTTCCCGAAGAGGCTTTTGATGGCGAGCCCGCCCACGAACATGATGGCCATGATCGTGACGAGCCTGATGAGCCACCTGCGGTTGAAGTTCTCGGAGACGTCTTCCTGGGTCATTTCTGCCCCTGCATGACGCTGTACATGTTCCACATCGGCGTGAATATTCCGAGGGCAAGGACAAGGACCATCGCCGCGACGCAGACAAGGAGGATCGGCTCAATCTTCGCCGTGAGATTCTTGAGCGCATAGTCGACCTCGCCCTCATAGTACCCGGCGGCCTCCAAAAGCAGCGTGTCGACCTGTCCGGTCTCGTCTCCTACCGCGAACATCTGCATGACGAGGGGGGAGAAGATGTTGGCGTCGGCCGCCACGTGCGCGAGCGACTGTCCGCCCTCGATGCCGGTCTTCATGTTCACGATCTTCTCCGCGAGGAAGTCATTGTCGACCGCCTCCGCGACGAGCGCCAGCGCCTGATTCAATGTGATGCCCGAGGAGATCATGACCGCGAAGCTCCGGCAGAACCTCGCGAGCAGGGACTGCGTTACGATTGGCCCGATGATGGGGAGCCTCATCTGCCACTTGCCCCAGGTGTAGCGGCCGCTCTTGGAGTGGCTCCATTTGATCCAGAACCAGGAGATGCCGATGACGGAAAGGAGGAGCACATACCAGTAGGTCCTGAAGAAGTGCGACACTGCAAGGAGGATCCTGGTATAGATGGGGAGCTCCGCGTCGAACTTCGCGAAGAGGTTGGCGAACACCGGGATTACCCAGATATTGAGGACTACCATCGCAAGGGCGAGGAAGATGATGACGATCATCGGGTAGCGGATGGCGGCCTTGACTCTTTTCCTCGTCTCCATGTCCAAAGAGAGGTACTCCGCGATCTGCTTGAACGATCCCTCGAGCTCACCGGTGTTCTCTCCGACGTTGATGAGCGCGATGAAGAGCGGGCTGAAGATGTCGGGGCGCTTCCTGAGGCTGTAGGCCATCGGCATGCCTCCCGCGAGGTCGCGCCCGATCTGCTTGAGCTCGTCGCGCAGGACCGGATTGGTGATGGTGTTCGAGAGGCCGCCTATGGCGCGGAGGAGCGGGATGCCGGCCTTCGTAAGGGAGTACATCTGCCGGCAGAACATCACGAGATCCTCGATCTTCACGTGATGCATGAAATGCAGATTGCCGAGGAGCCCGCCCCCGGAGCTCTTCTCCTTCACCGCCTCCTCGGTGAGGCTCACCGGCATGATGCCGCGCGAGGAGAGGGTCTGCACCGCCGACTGGCGGTCAGGCGCCTCGAGCGTCCCGGAGGTTTCCCCTGCGGCGCTGTAGCCGCGGTAGCTGAACATCGGCATCTTACTTTGCTATCTCCGCAAGTCTCAGCACCTCGTCAAGGCTCGTGATGCCCTGGAGAGCGTAGTCATAGGCCATGTGCGAGAGCGGCACGTAGTCCGGGTCCGCGTTCGCCGCCCGGCTGAAGCGCTCGGTGTCCTCGGCACGGAGCGCGTCCATCATCTCGCCCTTGAGGTCAAGGATTTCAAAGACGCCGATTCGGCCCTTGTAGCCGGTGTAGTTGCAGGTCTGGCAGCCGCGTCCGTGGTAGAAGACATGCTGCGAGGCGCCCGGTCCTATCACGTCATCTATGAACCTGCGGTCGCTCTCGTCAGGGACGTACTCCTCCTTGCAGTCCGGGCAGATCCTGCGCACCAGTCTCTGCGCGATGACGACGCGGAGCGCCGCCGCGACGAGGTAGCCCGGGGCTCCCATGTCCATGAGGCGGAGCGCGCTCGAGACGGCGTCGTTGGTGTGGAGGGTGGTGAGCACCAGGTGTCCCGTTATAGCGCCTCTGAGTCCGATCTCGCAGGTCTCCTTGTCACGCATCTCTCCCACGAGGATGATGTCCGGGTCCTGACGGAGGCAGGCACGGAGGACCCTCGAGAAGTCGAGGCCGATTGCGGAGTTGATCTGCACCTGGCTCACGCGCGGCAGGCGGAACTCCACCGGGTCCTCGGCGGTGATGATCTTGGTCCCGGGCTCATTGAGCTCGGAGAGCGCGCCGTAAAGGGTCGTGGTCTTACCGGATCCCGTGGGTCCCGTAACCAGGATAAGCCCGTGCGGACGGTGGAGCTCGCGACGGAACTTCTCCAGGATCTGCGGAGGCATGCCGACATCGTTGAGGTTGAGGAGGCCCGAGGTCTGGTCGAGGAGTCGCATTACCACCGACTCGCCGTTCTGGATGGGGAGGGTCGAGATACGCACGTCGACGTCGTGGCCCCTCGCGCGGATCTTGAAGCGCCCGTCCTGCGGGAGCCTCTTTTCGGAGATGTTGAGCCCCGACATCAGCTTGAGGCGGAGCACCAAAGCGGGCGCGATTCCCACCTCGTTGAGGTCGGTCTCGTGCAGGACGCCGTCGATTCGCTGCCTGATGCGGAGGACCTTCTCGTCAGGCTCGATGTGGATATCCGAGGCGTGGACCTGCACCGCGTCCTCGAAGATCATGCGGAGGAGCTTGACGACCGTCGCCTCGTTCTCGGAGCCCTCGGCCTCGGCCGCGGCTCCCATCTCGAAGTCCGAGGCCTTGTACTCCTCCTGGAGCTGCGAGGCGAAGGACTCGATTTCCTTGGTCTTTCTGTAGAGCTGCCCGAAGGAGGTGAGGAGCTGCGACTCCCTGGCGACGGCGAACTCGATTTCGCGCGGCATGAGAAGGGCCGCGACCGAGTCCATCGCGTTGAGGTCCGCCGGGTCGCTCATCACGACGGTCGCGCGGTCGGGCTCGGCGTGGATGCAGAGGACTCTGAGCCTTCTTGCCTGCACCTCGGGAATGAGCTGCACCGCCGCCTGGTCGATCTTCACCTTCGAGAGATCGTAGAACGGAATGTTCAGCTGCTTCGCGAGGAACTTAAGGAGCTGCTCCTCGTTGATGTAGCCCAAATCGATGAGCGACGCGCCGAGCTTGATGCCCTTCCCCTTCTGGTTCTTGAGGGCGGCCATCAGCTGGTCGTTCGATATGACTCCTTCCTCGACGAGAAGGTCTCCGAGCCTTTTCCGAAGCCTTGGCTTTACCATTATTTCTTCCCTCCGAGCACCCTGAGCCTTCTTTCAGCAAAATCCCTTACGTTCGGATCAAGCTTCCTGTCCTTAAGGACCTTCCTGTAGGTATTGATGGCGGCCTGCTTCTGACTGCACCTGTCGTAGGCTATGGCGAGCCCCGCGCCGTAGCGCGTCTCCGCGGGCGCGATTTTCCAGAGCTTCCTGTAGGCTGCGGCCGCCGAGTCGCAGTCCCCGACCTCGTCCGCGAGCTCCGACTCGAGCTCATAGTAGGGGAGCGTCTCCTTGGTGGCCTCCGGCGAGAAGCCGGTGAGGGACTTCAGCGCCCCTGCCCTGTTCCCCGCTGCGGACCTCACCTTGGCCTGCATGCCGCGGAGGCGCCAGTCGGATGTGTCGAGCGCGATGCCCTTCGAGAGGAGATCGTCAGCCGCGCCCAGATCGCCCCTGCCGAAGTAAAGGCTCGCGAGCTTCATCCTGACAGCCGAGTCCCGGGGCTTCGCCGCAAGCGCGTCCTGGAAGTCCTCCTCGGCGCCGCCTAGCTCGCCTGTTATAACCTTGCGGTCGCCGCTCTTCGCGCTGAGCTCCGCCTTCTTCCCGGCGGGGAGGTTCTCGACCTGGATGCTGAGCGTGCCGCGGGGCTTCTCGGGAACGTCAGAGGATGCGCCATTGCTCCCATCGCTTCCCTTCGCAGCGGACTGCGCCTCGCGCTCCCTGATGTCCCTGAGGAGCTCTCTGTCAGGCCCGGCGAGGACCTCGGCGAGCTCCTCGCGGCGCTTCCGCTCGGCGCTCACCGCGCTCTCCGAGACTGCCGAATCATTCTTTCCTGCTGCGGCGCCCTGGCTGGAGTTCGGCTTCCTTAAGGGAGCGGGCTCGGCGTTCACCACCGCCTCGCGCTCAGCAGCCGTTGCGTCAGGCGCTGCCTCTTCCTTTGCGGCAACGGCGGACTCAGCCCTCTCTACCTGCTCGGTTTTCTCAGGAGCGGGAGACTCAGCGCGGTGCTTTCTAACCGCGTAGGTAACCGCGGCCGCGGCAAAGACCGCCGCCGCAATGAATACCACGATGGCGACCAGCATCAGCCTCTTCCCGCCGGTGTCCTTCGCGTGGTAGACGCCGTCGCCCGTCGCAGCGCCCCGGCGGTCGAGGTCGCGGAGCATCTGGTTGATAACGCTCATAGTGCCTCCACGACGCCGACGATGACCGCCGCGATGATAATGAGGATGATGGCGGAGGACATGAAGAAGAAGGTGACGCGCCTTCTCATGTAGTTGCCCCAGGCGTCCTCGGTGTCCCGGATGGCGCCCTTCACGTCACGCCCCTTCACCACGGGCGATCCGCGCCCGAAGGCGAGCATCAGGCACTTGTGCGAGAGGATGTTGATGAGCCTCGGGATGCCGCGGCTCGCGCGCCAGATTTTCCTGACGGAGCGCCTCGGGAAGAGGACCTGTCCCCGGTAGCCCGCGGCGCGGAGGCGCGATGCGATATAGGCGTCGGTCTCATTCATAGTGAGGGGCCGCAGGCGGTAGGAGAAGGCGATCCTCTGCCGGAGCTGCCTGAACTCCGGGCGCGCGAGGCGCTCGTCAAGCTCCGGCTGCCCGAAGAGGACGATCTGCAGGAGCTTCGAGGACTCGGTCTCGAGGTTCCCGAAGAGCCTTACGGCCTCCAGGGTCTCGTCGGGAAGGGCCTGCGCCTCGTCGATGAAGACAACGACGCTCCTTCCTTCTTTCTTGAGCTCAATGAGCCGGTGGTTGATGGCGTCCGTTACCGTGCTCATGCCCTCGCTCTTCTCCGCACCGAGCTCGTGCGCCAGGGCCTCCCTGAGCTCCGCGGCGCTTAAATAGGGATTGGGGAAATAGCAGATGAAGGCGTCAGCGGGCAGGATGTTGTTCATGATCCTGCGGAGCAGCATGGTCTTCCCGGTGCCGACCTCGCCTGTGATCTTGATGATGCCCTCGCCGCCCGCCAGAGCGACGCGCACCACGGCGATAGCCTCCTCATGAGGAGGGAGCCCGAAGTAGAACGAGGTGTTGGGCGTCAGGGTGAAGGGGAGCTCATTAAGCCCGAAGAAGCCGAGATAGGAGGCCTCGCCAATGCCCGGCTGCGTTCCTGATGCTGTTTCGTTCATGCTCTCTCTCCGCTCAGGCGGGATCTCCCCCGCTCCTCCGTGTCTTAAATGCTACTTGCCTTTCTTTTTGCTGTCCTTTGAGGGGTACCAGTCATCGAGGAGGTCGGACGCGCGCTGCAGCTCGTCCTTCCAGGTGTTCTCGCGGACGACGACGGGCTTCAGCATAATCACGAGCTCGCGCTTCTGCCCGACCTTCTGCCTGTTCTTGAACACCTCGCCGAGGCCGGGGATGTCGCCGAGGCCCGGGATCCTGCTCTGGCGGTCAATCTCGGAGGTCTCCATGAGGCCGCCCAGCACAATGATCTCTCCGCTGTTGGCGTCAACGATGGTGTCGGTCTCCCTGACGTCCGACTTCGCCATCGGGAGCGTCATGGGCTCAGAGGAGGTGCCGCCGAAGCCCGCGAGGTTGATGACTCTCGGATCGTCGTCAACCTTGATGACCGAGGGGTGGATGTGCATCAGCACATGGCCGTCCGCGTCAATCTGCGGCAGGACGTCGAGCGCCACGCCGGAGAAGTAGGTCTCGAACGAGATCGACGGGGAAAGCGACGTGGAGCTGCTGTCCGAGTTGCTCGAGGAGCTGATGTCGCTCACGTACTTGCGGTCGGTTCCGACCTTGATTACCGCCTTCTGGTTGTTGAGCGCGGTCACGCGGGGGTTCGAGAGCGTCGTTACGTCGCCCTGGGTCTTCAGAAGCTGTATCGCGGTCGCGAAGCTGCCGTCCGTGATCCTGATGCCGACGCCTCCGCCGATGAGGCCGATGATGTCG
Source organism: Gammaproteobacteria bacterium UBA2810 (assembly GCA_002351705.1). GTDB lineage: Bacteria > Pseudomonadota > Gammaproteobacteria > Enterobacterales > Succinivibrionaceae > UBA2810. The sequence continues at coordinate 7,644 of DEHC01000090.1, forward strand.
TCAGTAACGCCGTAGGTGCTGTTGGTCGTGTAGTACTTGTAGCTGCCGTTCTCAACGCCTGTCGAGGTGCCCGCGAAGACGCCCCTCTCCGGATCATTGACGCCGCGCCACTTGAGGTTCTCCCAGTCGATGCCGGACTGGAAGCCGTCATTGAGGGTTACCTCGAGGATCTTGGCCTCGATGATGACCTGGCGGCGGAGGGCCTCCTGGGTCTTCGAGAGGAACTCGCGGACGGTCTTGAGCTCCTTCGGCATGGCCGTAACGGTTACGAGCCCCGCCTGCGGGTTCATGATGACCGATCTGCCCTCGCCTGTCCCGACAAGTCCTTTAAGCGCCGCCTCGAGGCTCTTCCAGAGATCGTTCTCCGAGGTCGTGGTGATGTCGGTGCCGGAGCTGTTGCTGTCAGATCCTGAGGAGGATGACGATGAGGACGAGCTGTCGCTGTCGTCCGAGTCATCGGAGACGCCGCTCGTCGTCACGTTGATGCTGGAGTTGCCCTGCCTCGCGAGAAGGAGGTAGTTGACCTCGAAGGTCTCGGAACGAACTCCCGCAGGATAGACATAGATGATGCCGCCGCGGCGCTGTATGTCGTAGCCGTAGGTGTC
>DEHC01000003.1 GCA_002351705.1 Gammaproteobacteria bacterium UBA2810
AGTGACAAAGTATCTGAAACAGATACAAAAGGTAGTTCTGAAAAGAACTCAGATAACGACGGGTGAGCATAAAAATCCCAAGTCAGTCAGAAATAGTACGGCTACTTGGGATTCTTTTAGTCAAAAGAAATAAGCTCATGCTGGCCTATGTGCTCATGCCGTTAAGGACAGAGAGCGGAACAATCCTGGTCAGCTGCGGGGGAAACGATGGTATCTATACTGATGACCCGGCTCAGGACAAGGAGGGCAGTGCTGTGGAGCGATATCTCAAGGTGCGTGAGGAGAATCCAGACAGCACGGACCTGATTATGAAGACGATGGGCCTGTCACCTCTCGGCCCATTCAACTCTGTCTGTGGACAAAACCAAACTGTCACTGAACATAGCGCAGTCGAACAGCAGCATCATCAGTGATGCGATCGACGCAATAACAAAGAGGATAGCGGCGGCATGAATACCTGACCAGGCCATTAGAACAAAACAGGCCTCTATGATAAAAAATCAACAGAGCCGCAGGCCTTGTGCCGATTGGCTTTTTTTGATACCGAGGTGCTAAAGAAAGGAGAAAAATGAGATTTCTGTCATTGAAGCCGGAAACTCCTGAAATATTGACTTTTTGAAATATAGTTCAAAAATTTCCGAAAAATATGGACTTTACGAAATTAAATTCAAAATTTTATAAATATTATGTTTTTTGAAGTTATACTTCAAAAATTAGTAAAAATCTTGACTTTTGAAATTATAAATCACAAACTATATAAAAATATTAACTTTTGGAAATATAAGTTAAAAACTCCCCAAAATAAAGACTTTTTAAAAAGAAATTAGGAAATCTTGAAAACGTCTGAAATTTTAAAACGAGAATTTTAAAGTGACGGCACGGAAGCAGTTCGGGGAATTTGAAAACACTGGAGGTAAGAAATGGCAGAACTTATCAGCCGGCCTGAGTACCTGTGTAAGCTTGTCCAAAACAAAGATGTTGATTTGATAAAGATTGTTACCGGTATTCGCAGATGCGGGAAATCATCTCTGCTTGATTTGTTTCATAGCTATCTTACCGCAAACGGAGTACCTGAAAGCCGCATCATACATATGAACCTGGAATCGGTCCGTTATAGCAATCTTACCGATTACCTGGCATTTTATGGCTATGTCAGCGGGCACATTTCAAAAACAGAAAAGACATATTTAATCTTTGATGAGCTGCAGGCAGTGAGCCACTGGGAAAAGGCAGTTGAGTCATTCCGCATTGATTTTGATGTTGACGTTTATATCACAGGCTCGAATGCCCGTATGCTTTCCAGGGAATTTGCCACGCTGCTTTCAGGCCGGTATGTGGAGATCCGCATGCTGCCGCTGTCTTTCAGTGAGTTTCTGGACTTCTATGAATTTACGCCATCTGCCTCTATTGAGGAGAAGTTCCAGAAATATCTGCAATTCGGAGGCATGCCGGTCCTGAGAGAGTACCAGTTCAACCAACAGAGAAGCTATGACGCACTTGACGCAATTTACAACACTGTCATAGTGCGCGATATCCTGCAGCGGAACAGCGGGGCAGAGTTTGGAATGCTGAGGAAGATCATGATGTTTCTTTCATCCAGCATTGGCAGCATTACCTCTCCGAGCAGCATCGGTAAAGTATTGTCCGGCGAGGGGGATATAAAAGCCGGCAGAGGCAAAAATATCGCAGGTGTCACTGTGGAGCGTTATATAACCATGCTGCGTGATGCGTTTATTTTTTATTCTGCAGGCAGATATGATGTAAAAGGAAAACAGCTTCTGAAGACTCTTGGCAAAAACTATGTTGTTGATTTGGGCTTCCGCAACATGCTCCTTGGGTACCGTGACGCGGATCGCGGGCATATTCTGGAGAACATTGTATTTCTGGAACTCATAAGGCGCGACTATCAGGTCTATATTGGCAAGGTCGGAGAAACTGAGGTTGATTTTGTCGCGGAGCGTCCCGATGGAAGGCTCTATGTTCAGGTCACGGAGAGCATGCTGGCACCGGAAACGCGCGAGCGTGAGCTGAGACCGCTCCGGATGATCCGGGACAATTATGAGAAAATCGTGCTTTCGATGGACCGGAGCTTTATCACCTCGTACGACGGCATAAAGACGCTGTTCCTGCCGGACTGGCTCCTCGGGAAGCAAGACTGAGCCAGCCTCACAGCCGTGAAAATTTGTCCATGTCTTAATGGCTGTTTTGCTGATATTATGGCTGAGCGCCGCGGAGAGACGCGGCGCGTCCCCACTGCCTCACTGGAACACGCCTGCCTATGAAGAAGAGAATAGCTGTCACCGGCACCGGAGCATGGTCGCCGCTAGGAAACACCAGAGATGCCGCCATGGCATCCTTCCGCTCGCTTCAGAACAGCGTCTCGGTGCAGTCTGAAATCCTCGGCTCGTTCAGGAACTTCAACACCACCCTCGGCGCAGTCGTGAGGGAGAGCCTTCCCGCGTATCCGAGGAAAAAGACCAGAACCATGGGAAGGGTCGGCATTCTTGCCGCGGCAGCGACAGAGGATGCCCTTAAGGATGCGGGGTTCCTTGAGAGCCCCGATCTCACGAACGGCCGGACCGGCGTCGCCTGCGGCACCTCAGGGGGAGCGTTCCCCGCCATGGAGGACATGGCGCGCTTCATCGCGGAGAAGGACATGGTGAACCTCAAAGGATCGACCTATCCGCTACTCATGCCGCACTCGGCGGCGGTCAACCTCTCGATTTTCTTCGGCGTCACGGGGATGGTCATCGCGACCTCAGTTGCCTGTGCCTCCGGATCGCAGGCGCTCTGCTACGGGCGCGACGCCATACTGCTCGGGCGCGAGGACGCGATGATCTGCTGCGGCGCCGAGGAGTTCTCGCCGTTCTCCGCCGGGGTGTTCGACGCGCTGTTCCAGACGAGCCCCGGGACCGACCCTTCCAAATCGCCGAGGCCATTTGACAGGAGCCGCGACGGCATAGTCGTCGGGGAGGGCGCGGGGTCTCTCCTCATCGAGGACTGGGATCACGCCATGGCGCGCGGCGCGGTTCCCCTTGCCGAAATCGCCGGCGCCGCCTCGAACTCCGATGCCGTGCACATCACCTCGCCCGACGCCTCCGGCATGGAGCGCTGCATGAGGATGGCCCTTGACGACGCCGGGCTCCCGCCGGAGGCCATCGGCTATGTGAACGGCCACGGGACCGGGACCGAGCTGGGCGACATCGCGGAGTCTGAGGCAACATACCGCGTCTTCGGCCGCGGCGTGCCGTTCTCCGCCTTCAAGTGCTACATGGGGCACACCCTCGGAGCCGCAGGCGCGCTTGAGACCGTCTACAGCATCATGATGCAGAGGGAGGGCTGGTTCGCGCCGAACCTCAACCTCTCCGATCCCGATCCGCGCTGCGCGGATCTTGACTACATCACAGGACAGGGACGCGCCATTGACGCCGAGTACATCATGGTCAACAACTTCGCCTTCGGCGGGGTCAACACCTCGCTTGTCATAAGGCGGGCCGGCTGACATCCCGCATCCGCGTCAGGCGCATGCTCCCCGCGGGGCGGCATGCGGCCTGCCGTCTTGTTGTATAATCCTGCCATCAGTCAGACTGAGAGGTTTTTATCATGGGTCTCTTTTCAAAAATTACGGATTTTTTCAAGAAAAAATCAGGCGGATCTGACAGCGCTGAGAACAAGGCTGCCGAGGAGAGCAGGAATGAGGCTGCTGCAGGCGCACAGCCGGAGGCGGCTCCCGCTCCCGCGGCCCCTGCGGAAGAGCAGAAGCCTGAGGCTGCGGCCGCAGCTCCCGTTGCCAATGCACCCGCTGAGGAGAAGAAGCCCGAGCCCGCTCCCGTGGCCTCCCAGAAGAAATCATCAAGGCTGATTGACGACTCCATCCGCGAGTCAGAGAGCGCTCCTGCCGCAGAGCCTGAGCCTGAGGCAGCTCCCGCCGCTGCTGAGGCAGAGCCGGTTAAGGCTGCGGCTGAGGAGCCCGCGCCTGAGGCAGTGAGGATTGAGCCGGAGGAGCCAGCCGCAGAGCCCGTGAAGGAGCCTGAGGCGCCCGCTGCTGAGGCAAAGGACGAAAAGCCTGCAGAAAAGCCCGCGAAGGCTCCCGCAAAGAAGCCTGCGGCGAAGAAGAAGGCTCCCGCAAAGAAGCCTGCAGCCGGCGAGAAGGCAGCCTCTTCCAGGAGCACCGCGAAGAAGGGCAGCGCCTCCGCCGCAAAGAAGCCAGCAGCGAAGAAGGCACCCGCGAAGAAGGCCGCAGAGCCTGCTCCTGAGGCAAAGTCTGAGGAGCCTGCCGCAGTGAAGGAGGAGCCCGCGAAGGCCCCCGCCAGGAAGGCTGAGGATAAGAAGCCCGCCGCAAAGAAGGCGAAGGCCGCCAAGGCCCCCGCGAAGGCTCCTGCTGATGCGGAGCCGGAAAAAAAAGATCAGGCAGAGGCCGCAAAGCCGGAGCCTGAGAAAGAATCCGCAAAGCCTGCCCCGGCGAAGCCCGAGTCAGACTCAGTGAAGGCTCCCGCGGAGCCGGAAAAAAAAGATCAGGCAAAGGCCGCAGAGGCAGAGCCTGAGAAGAAGAGCGCCAAAGAGGACAATGACGAGGAGCCCCAGAGCAGGTTCGGGCTCTTCAGACGCCTCGTAAGCGGTCTCTCGAACTCCGGGAAGAGCATCGGCTACGGCCTTTCCGCCCTCTTCAGGGGCAGGAAGATCGACGAGGATCTCTACAACGATCTTGAGGAGAGGCTCGTCACCGCTGACATCAGCTACAACACCGCCGAGAAGATCCTCGAGAGGGTCCGCGAGAAGGCGAAGCTCAGGGAGCTGCGCGACGCGGACGCGCTCACCGAGCTCGTGAAGGCCGAGCTCCTCGAAATCCTGAGGCCCGTCAGCAGCCCGCTCATCATCCAGGACAGGAAGCCCTTCGTCATCCTCATGGTCGGCGTGAACGGCGCCGGGAAGACCACCACCATCGGCAAGATGGCGTCTGCCTTCAAGAAGAAGGGCATGGAGGTCGTCCTCGCCGCGGGCGACACCTTCCGCGCGGCAGCCGTAGAGCAGCTTAACGTCTGGGGCGTGAGGAACGACGTGCGCGTCGTCTCCCAGGCCACCGGCTCTGACGCCGCCTCCGTGATCTTCGACGCCTACTCAGCCGCCAAGGCCTCGGGCGCCGACGTCCTGATCGCCGACACCGCGGGAAGGCTGCAGAACAAGGAGAACCTGATGAAGGAGCTCGCCAAGATCGTGAAGGTCATCAAAAAGCATGATCCCGACGCTCCCCATGAGGTGCTCATCACCCTTGACGCCGGCATCGGCCAGAACGCCATCAGCCAGGTCAGGCAGTTCAACAGCACCGTGCCCGTAACCGGCATCTGCCTCACGAAGCTTGACGGCACCGCGAAGGGCGGCGTGATCTTCACCATCGCCGACGAGTTCCGGATCCCGGTCCGCTACATCGGCGTCGGCGAGGGCATCAGCGATCTCCGCGAGTTCAATGCAGGGGAGTTCATCGACGCGCTGTTTGACGGTGGCAACAAGTGATACTCTTTGAGGAAGTAAGCAAGAGCTACTACACAGGCCAGCAGGCTCTGCAGAACATCTCGTTCCGCCTTGAGGACGGCGAGATGGTCTATCTCCGCGGCCGCTCGGGAGCGGGCAAGAGCTCGCTCCTGAAGCTCATCAACCTCGTGGAGCGCCCCAGCATGGGCCGCATCATGGTTGACGACATCAGCCTCGGAGGGCTCTCCGAGCGCGGCATGCAGCTCTACCGCCGCCGCATCGGCATGATTTTCCAGGACTACCGCCTCATCAACAGCCGCACGGTCTATGACAATGTGGCCCTGCCGCTTGTAATCTGCGGCAGGCCCCCTGAGGAGGTCCGGAAGAGAGCGATGGCATCCCTCGATCTCGTGGGGCTCCTCGAGAAGAGGAACTACTACCCCCTGCAGCTCTCGGGCGGCGAGCAGCAGCGCGTCGGCATCGCGAGGGCGGTGGTGAACCGCCCCCGCATCATCCTCGCGGATGAGCCGACCGGCAATCTCGATCACGATCTCTCCCTTGAGATCCTGAAGCTCTTCCTCCGCTTCAACCGCTCCGGGGTTACGGTAATCATCGCGACCCACGACAACACGCTCGTGAGCGCCTGCCCCAGAAGGCAGCTGGTGCTTGAGAGCGGCAGGCTCATACAGGATATCCCGGCCGCTGCCCCGCAGGCGGCGCAGGCAGGAGGGAGCGCGTCATGAGAATGGCAAGGAGAAGCGGCGGCACCGGAACTTTCCTCTACCGCCTGTTCGGGCGTCCCCTCGAGATGCTGAAGTCATCGTTCGCCATGATGTGGAGGACACCGATAAGGACCGCCCTCACCATCGCGGTGATAGCGGTCTCGCTCGCCGTCCCGGTAACCCTTTACCTCCTCTACTCGAACGCGACGAGCGTAACCGACGGGCTCCATGAGGACTCAAGGATCTCCCTCTACCTCAAGAGGACGGTTACTGAGGACCGCGGCAGGGCGCTCGCCGAGAGCATGAAGAAGCGCGAGGGCATCAAGAGCGCGCGCTATATCTCGAGCGACGAGGCACTCGTGGAGTTCTCGAAGACCACCGGCTTCACCGAGCCCATTGTCTACCTCGCGGAGAACCCGCTTCCCGCGGTAGTCGAGATCATTCCCGACGAGACGGTATCGCACTCGGCGGAGAAGGCGAAGGCGCTCCTCCAGGAGCTCCTCAAAAACCAGCTCGTGGAGCAGGGCAAGATTGATGTCGACTGGATCAAGAAGCTCAACGCCCTCGCGGACATGCTCCGCACGCTCACCTTCGGGCTCGGCGTCATGCTGGTCCTGGGGTTCATCCTCACCGTCGCGAACTCCGTGAGGATCGACCTCACGGACCGCCGCGACGAGATCGTCGTGGAGAAGCTCCTCGGCGCGACCGACCGCTTCATCTATGAGCCCTTCATGTACGCGAGCTTCTGGTACGGGCTCCTCGGAGGCCTTGCCGCCTGGTGGGTGAATGAGGTGTTCATGGTCTGCTTCGACTCCTCAGTGCAGGAGCTCGCGAAACAGTACACGCCTGACGGCTTCGATCTCACCTTCCTCCCGGTGAGCGCCGCGGGCCTCATGATTCTCTTCAGCATTGCGCTCAGCATGATCGCGGCGCGCACAGCCCTTGGCTATGTAAGCCGCAGCGTTGAGCCGGAGTAGTTTCTCAGGTGGAAAGCGAAAGCACTGCAAATCATACCAGCCTGGTGGTGGCCGGCCGCAGGCCGCTGCCGCCCGTCAGGCAGACGAGCCTTGACGCCTACATAAGGGCAGTCAACAGCATCCCCATCCTCTCCGCGGAGGAGGAGAAGTCGCTTGCTGAGGACTACCAGAAGACCGGGAACGTCGAGTCGGCGCAGAAGCTCGTCGTCTCGCAGCTCAGGTTCGTCGTCCATATCGCGAGGAGCTACCTCGGCTACGGGCTTCCTCTTGCCGACCTCATACAGGAGGGGAACATCGGCCTCATGCAGGCGGTGAAGCGCTTTGATCCCGGGATGGGCGTGCGCCTGGTCTCGTTCGCCGTCCACTGGATCAAGTCCTGCATCCATGAGTACGTCATCAAGAACTGGCGCATGGTGAAGGTCGCGACCACCAAGTCGCAGAGGAAGCTGTTCTTCAACCTCAGGAAGTACAAGAAGAGCCTCACCTGGTTCACGCCTGACGAGATCGCCATGGTCGCGCGCGAGCTCAACGTCTCCCCGAAGGACGTCGAGGAGATGGAGCAGCGCATGATCGGAAGCGACGTCGCCTTCGACGGCTATGATGATCCCGCCGCTGACGACGACACCCCGCAGAACGTGCCCGCGCTCTACCTCGAGGACAAGTCATCGGACTTCGCGAGGAACATCGAGGACGCGAGCGAGAACCGCTTCGCGCTCTCGAGCCTTGAGAAGGCCCTCGGGAAGCTCGACGAGCGGAGCAGGTACATCATACAGAGGCGCTGGTTCGACGAGAACAAGGCAACCCTCCAGGAGCTCGCCGAGCACTTCGGCGTGTCCGCTGAGAGGGTGCGGCAGCTTGAGAAAGGCGCGCTCGAGAAGCTCAAGTCCATGATCGGGGTGAGCCTTGATCCCGAGGATCTCGCCTGATCCGGCAATCCGCAGAGGGGCGGGCAGGGCCTGCCACGCAGTTTTTCCCCTTAGTTTGCCCTTGATTTTGCGGTTTTCGCTTAAATCTGGCCTGTTTTTAAGGGAAACTTCCTGTGACTGAGGGGAAACGCCTGTCCGGGGAGAAATTTCAGTCAGCGGTCGGTAATAATGTCATGTTCTGACAGGAAGCGCAGCTTTAGTGCCTGATCCCAGGCTGCAGGGCAATAACAGATGCTACACTGTCACCAGGAAAATCTTTAAAGGCTGGGAGCATGATGAAAAAATTACCTATAGGCAAACAGTCATTTGATGCGCTCAGATCCCTCGGTATGGTCTATGTCGACAAGACAGACATCATCTTCCGGATGATTGAAAACAATGACCAGTGCTTTATCTCCCGTCCGCGCCGGTTCGGCAAGAGTCTCCTGGTGTCAACACTGGAAAGCCTCTTCTCCCGCGGCACGGAAATGTTCAAGGGCCTTGCCATCGGGAAGCTGTGGACGGATAAAACCTACCGGGTCCTGCATTTTGACTTCTCAGGCCTTGAATGCGGCAGCGTGGAAAGCTTTCAGAAAGATGCTGTCGAAAAATTTCTTGATGTCGCCAAAAAAGCAGGCGTTCTGGGCTGGCAGGAAAACGCGGATGAATACAGAACCATCAAGATCCTTATGAACAGGATCTGCCTTATGGCAGGGAACAGCTCAATGGTCCTTCTTGTGGATGAGTACGACAGTCCGCTGAATGCCAATCTCGGCAATCCGGAGGTTTTCAGCGGGATCCGTAAGGCAATTTACGATTTCTACTCATCGGTCAAGGAAAACAGCGGCAGATTCCGCTTCATTTTCGTTACCGGAGTATCCCGTTTCGACAGGACTGCTGTCTTCGGTGACGGCCCGGTCATTCAGGACCTGAGGATTTGTTAAAAAACAAATTC
>DEHC01000072.1:0-1040 GCA_002351705.1 Gammaproteobacteria bacterium UBA2810
TTCAGCCTGCTGATACTGCCTGGCAGCCGGTGCCTGATCCTGCTCCGTCTGCAGGTCCTGGCTTGGAATTGCGGAAATCGTATCTGACGCAGGGCCTCCCGGTAAGGACACTCGGGCATTTATGTAGCCAGACTGGTATTCCTCTGCTGCCGCAGCAGCTGGCATAACGGCTTTGCTTCATGGAACAATGATTCGTCATGAGGGAAGCAGAACGGATAACAGATAACAGGCCCGCGTTTCAACCGCGATCAGCTTGCTTTCACATCTGAATGAGCAGACTTGGGATTGGGAATATCTCTTAAAGCCTGTCTGGCATAGGTTACGCGGAAGATTTACCAACTTGCTTCAGCTTCTGGGACACAGTCTTCAATGGGAGTCTCGCCGCCTTCTCGAATGGATTCAGCCATACCCGGAATGCTGTTTAGATGTATTGTCTCCTGGATAGCCTTCCAGTCATCTTCTGAAATAATCATAGCGTTCCTGCCCTTTGTATTTGTTATGGTAATCGGCTCTGAATTTTCATTGACGTCGTTTAAAATCTTATAAATATTCTGACGTAGCTTGGCTGCACTGATAGAAGTCATAAGTATCACCTATAATTATGAACATAACGTTCGTAAACTACTGATTTCCGGCTTGAGGCCGGGCCAGCAGATCACTGCTCACGTCTTCATTCGCGGCAAAGCATTCATGAGCGCCAGAACATCTTCCGCAGCGCTGCGTTATTTACCGTGCGTCTCACCGCAATCAGCAAATTCTGCTGTCAGCTAAACTGCCGCTATTTCCCAGTGGCCGTATCTTCTGGAGCCGATCCACTGCACGCGGATAAAGCTGTTCATCGACTGAATGTCGCGTTTGACGGTTTTGTCTGAAACGTTAAGTTTTGCGGCAATATCCATCGTGCTCACGGTATTGTCCTGTTTCATGAAGGACAGTATGGTCTTCCATCTGCTGGTGACAGCCTCTTTTTCCCCGGCACTGCTGAGAGCGTCGAGTATTTCACTGGGAATATTGAGATCTCCATTGGGGACATTTTCCGA
>DEHC01000072.1:1312-6527 GCA_002351705.1 Gammaproteobacteria bacterium UBA2810
TTGTCTCCATTGGGGACATTTTCTGTTTTATCAGGGACATTTTCACTGGGTATCCTTCTGATAATGGCTTTGAACTGATTGCCTTCCTTTGAATTGACGAATTCAATGCTGCTGTCCATAGCGCAGGCACGGGGAATTCCGGATCCCAGACCGCGGTAGGGCATGATCTTGGCGCAGAAGTTGGCAAGCTGAAAGTTGCGCGGATGCGAGTTGCCAAGTTTGATTTCATCGACCGTCTGGTTTCCGGGGAGACATCCCGGATTGATAATTTCAACTCTGTCGCTGAAAACCAGCAGACGGATAGCTGCCGGCTTCAGGAGATCAATGTGAACCAGTGCGTTTTGAAGCAGTTCCTCAAGGACTGGCTCCGGTATTTCCAGATCACCTGTGCTGTTGAATCCCTTGCCGTTCTGAGGCCTTCTGAGAAATGACTTGACCCAGTGCATTCCCTCCCTGAACATTGCAGGAATTGTGCCTTCGATGTCCCTGCTGTCATCGTAGTCCGTGCCGGCAATATCATTGCCCCTGAATGCGACTGCCTTGATAGTGAACCAGGGGAGATACAGCTGCGGGTAACTGCCGAAGAACAGAAGTCCGGCCGCTGTGAGCCTGCCTTCCTTGTCTGTAATGCGTGCGGCTCTGAGCAGTTTGTCCGGTGCCACGCCGAACTCGCTGATCTTCCTGTGATACACATTTTCGAAAAAGCCGTTCAGGGCAAGAGTGTCCAGATCGCTGACAGAGGTTTCCGGAATGCCCGTGAGATCGGCTTTGTAAGCATCGCTGTTCTGGAAAAGCCCGAGTATTTCGCTGTTCTCGGTAACCCTGCGCTTGTCTGCGCCCTGCTTAATCCAAATGGTGCCTCCGATATCCTTATATGGCTTTGACCTGCCCTCAGGTATCCGGCATATGAGTACCATGCCGCCGTCAGTGTCAGCAACATCGGTAGTGATATAAACCTGGGGCTTTACCTGCTCATTGGCGGCATTTGCGAGCTCGCGGCTGGTCTCCTGAATTTCACTGCAGCTGAGGCCTGAAACGCTGCCAGTCTTGTCCTCGACTCCGAAGATGATGACTCCTCCTTCACAGTTGGCGAAAGCTGCCATCTCCCGGGCAATCTCTTTTTGGGTGGTGAATCTGAGCTTGAACTGCACCCTGCTTGTCTCGCCGTGCCGGATGAGATCTGCGATGTCATTTCCCATGGGTGTTCTCCAGGTTCATTTTTCAGACATTATTTCAGCAAAGACCGGGTTCTGCCACTGATTTCACTGTATAAGAAGCCTTTCAGCATCTCAGGAGATATGCGAGACAGGACCCATCCCGGCCGGACTCACCGCAGCGCTGATAAGTCCGGCGCGTGCAAGCTGAAAAGCCGGCCGGCAGAAAATCTCCCCTTCATTATGTGCCGGGGAGCTTCTCAGAATCCTTCTCTGCGCCATGAGCTACTTCTTCTCAGCTTCCCTCTCTGCGCGCGACTTCCTGACCCAGTCCTCCGCAATGTCGAGCATCTGCTCGCGTGTCTCTGCTCCTCCTGTGAAGCCGTTCGCGTGCACGAAGATGAATCCCTTGTGCCCGGAGACCTCCTGCAGCCTCTCGCCGCTGAGCCCGCACCACTCCTTCGGGGCAGGGCAGCGCCTGCTGAACTGCTGCCCGAGCACCGCGGGAAGCGACTGTATTCTCCAGCGCCCGCTCTGCTGCTCGGTGTAGACGACGACCTCGCAGTCCTTAAAGCTCTCCCAGTTCTCGAACGCGACCTGGGTGAAGGGAAGGCTCTCCGAGGTCTCGATGATGCCGTCCTTCGCCTCCTTAGCGGCCTTCAGCATCTCCGCCTCGGCGCAGATGTAGCGGTACTCGCTCCGGACCTCGCCCCTCAGGATCATCTCGCACATCCTGGCGGCCGCGAGGAATCCGGAGTTGCCCTTGGTCCCGACCACAGCGTTGTACATGGCGACAGCGGAGGGGACGCCCGGGTACTCGCGGGGTACTCCAACGTCGATGCCGTTGTCGTTCGCGTCGAGAAAGCGCATGTAGTTGCGGTCAACCCTTGCCGCGACGCGCTCCGCGGTCGCGTCATCATCCTCCGCGAGCTCGAGCTCCTTCTTCACGTAGTCCTTTCCGAACTTTCTCCAGGTGAGGCCGGCCGCGGCGTACTTGGTATTGAACTCGTCGTTCCTTTTCTCAGTAAAGGACTTCTGGTGGTGATCGAACTTTGTGATGTTGTCGTACTCACCGCCTACGTCCATCACGTAGTCGGCCGTCGCGATGACCTCCGGATCGCGGGTGCGCACCAGCTCGAGCGAGGGATGCAGGTGCTTCATAATCGAGTATGCCGTGCAGTCATCGGCATGAAATGCCCCGTCATGGACAGCCATAAGAGGCTTCTTTTTCGCTGCGGCCATGCCGCCTGCCTGATCCTGAACAGCTCCTGCCATTGTGCGCGCTCCTTTGTCTTTGATATGATGGTAAACTGACGTAAATTTCTATTATTGCACAGAGCGGCGTGTCCGATGGAGGACTGCCGGCTCTTTTTGTGACATTGTGTAAGAGATCGTGATAAAGGCCGGGAGATAGCAGCATGGATGACATGGGCGGCAGCAGCCTCCAGGAGCGGATGATCGCCGAGCTGGTGCGCGGAATCGAGACCTCGATGGTCTCCTACCGCGGCGATCTCCCGGAAATCGAGGAGCACCGCTTCCCGGGAGGCTTCAGGAAGAGCTGGTTCCGCATGCTCCACCGCGCCGAGTGGGCCTGGCACGGCATCTCGCCTGTCGAGACCGAGGAGGTCCTCTCGAGGATCGCCGCGTCGGAGGCGAAGCGCTCGCGCCCCGGCATACTTGACACCGTCGCGCAGTACGGCCCCGGAAACTGGATCTACGAGTTCTCGAGCGAGGCCGGAAAGGTCCTCCGCGAGGCGAATGCCGCAGAGGAGCGCGGGGGCGATCCGACGGCGCTGCTCCTCCGCGCCGCGCATCTCTACTCAACCGCGGCCTATCCCTACCTCCGCCGCGACAACGCCTCGGAGAAGGCGCTCCGGCAGGCGCTTGGCATCTACGCGCGCGCGACAGACGTCAGGGAAATCTCCGCCTCCGAGGGCGGAAAGACCGTGCGGGCGCTCCTCCGCTTCGAGAAGGACCGCTCCCAGAGCCCGCTTGTCCTGGTTCTCCCGGATCTCGAGAGCTGCTCGGTCGACTTCGATCCCCTCTACGAGAACTATTTCCGGCCGGCCGGGCTTGCCATGCTCACGGTCGATCCGCCGGGATGCGGCATGTCGGCGCAGTTTGACCTCACCGAGGACTGCTCGCTCGTCTGCCGCCTCATCCTTGACGCGCTCCGCGACGAGCCCGCGGTCGACACCCGGAGAATCTCCGTCTTCGCCCTCCGCTTCGGCGGCAACATTGCCCTCCGGCTCTGCGCGATGAAGCCCGGGATCTTCAGCCACATGTGCCTCGTGAGTCCTCCCGCGGACTACATCTTCACGAACGCGGAGGCGCAGGAGATGATCCCCGGGATGCTCCGCGCCGTGTTCATGAACCGCCTCGGACGCGAGAGCGTCTGGCCGGCCGCAGCCGCGAAAAGCCGGATATTCTCGCTATCCCTCCAGGGCGTGTTCCGCGCCGGCATACATGTGCCGCTGCAGATCATCGGCATGAAGGGCGATCCGCTCGTCCCCGAGAGCGACATCTCGAAGGTCTCGGACGCGGCTGACGTTTCCGATGTGATCCTCCTTGAACGGGGTAAAATGGCCGCGATGCTCGACGAGGCAGTGAGGAGCGCTGTAGACTGGTATCTCAGATAACAACAATGAACATGAAAACACCAAAGACCATAGTGGTCAAGTTCGGCACAAGCGTGCTTACCCAGGGAGGGAACAGGCTGTGCCTGTCCCATATGGTTGAAATCGTCCGCGAGCTCGCGAGGCTCGAGAGCAGCGGCGTGCAGGTCGTGGTGGTTAGCTCCGGCGCGCAGGCCGCTGGCCGCGAGACGCTCGGCTATCCGAAGCTCCCCAAGAACCTCATCAACCGGCAGATGGTCGCGACCGTCGGGCAGAACCGCCTCTTCAACACCTGGCAGAACCTCTTCTCCATCTACGGCTTCAACGTCGGGCAGATCCTCCTCACGGGAGCCGACCTCGAGGACCGAGTGAGGTACCTCAACGCCCGCGACACGATAAAGGCGATGCTCGAGCACAAGATCATCCCGGTAATCAACGAGAATGACGCGCTCGCGACCCCGGGGATCAAGATCGGGGACAACGACAACCTCTCCGCGCGCGTTGCCGTCATGATCGAGGCGGATCTCCTCGTGCTCCTCACCGATCAGAAGGGGCTCTATACCTCGAACCCCGAGAAGGACAAGGGCGCGAGGTTCATCTACGTCGTCCCGGAGATTACGGACGAGATCCGCGCCATGGCGGGCGGCAGCGTCTCGGGGCTCGGCACCGGCGGCATGTCGACGAAGATTGAGGCGGCGTCAATCGCGACGATGTCGGGCATTGACACCGTGGTCATGTCAGGCGCCGAGCCGGCCAACATCGGGGATCTCCTGAAGGGCGGCTCGCACGGCACGCTCTTCCGCGGCTCCGAGAACCCGGTCCTGAGCCGCAAGATGTGGATTGTGGCCTGCAAGGTGCCGAGCGGCTCCATCTTTGTGGACAGCGGGGCGGCGAAGGCCATCCTCGAGAGGGGCTCAAGCCTCCTCCCGAGCGGAATCAAGAAAGTCGAGGGCGAGTTCGGGAGGCGCGAGGTCGTATCGGTCAGGAGCCTTGAGGGGAAGGAGCTCGGGCGCGGCATCACGCGCTACTCCTCGAAGGAGCTCTCCCTCATCATGGGGCACCACTCCGACGAGTTCGAGAAGATCCTCGGGTATGAGTGCGGCAGCGTTGCCGTGCACCGCGATGATCTGGCAGTAAGCGAGGGAATCTGATGTTTGACATGGAAGACGCAGCCAGGAAGGCGAGCGGGGCATCATATGTCCTCGCCTCAGCCTCCACGGCAGAGAAGAACAGGGCCCTTATGGCCCTTGCTGAGAGGCTCGACGCCGCGCGCGCCGAGATCTCGGAGAAGAACGCGGCCGATGTTGAGGCTGCAAGAGCCAACGGCCTCTCGGAGGCGAAGCTTGACCGCCTGACGCTGACAAAGGCAAGGCTTGACGAGATCATAGGAGGCGTCCGGAAGGTCGCGTCCCTCCCCGATCCGGTGGGAGAGGAGTTTGACTCCCG
>DEHC01000012.1:0-5684 GCA_002351705.1 Gammaproteobacteria bacterium UBA2810
GCCGCCGCGGCCTCCACTTTCGCGCTCGGCGCGACGGCAGACGACATCGCCGCGGGCCTAATGGAGATGAAGCCCTTCGCGGGGCGCCTCAGCGTCGAGAGGCACGGCAGTGTAACTCTCATCGATGACGCGTATAATGCCTCCGCCGACGCGGTGAGGGCAGCGGTCGCGACCCTCTCCGGCTTCAAGGGCGACAGGATGCTCATCCTCGGCGACATGGGCGAGCTCGGCACTGAGGAGGAGGAGATCCACAGGAGCATCGGGCGCCTTGTGGGGGACTCGGGAATCGAGCACTTCCTCACCGTCGGCCGCCTTGCGGCGCTTTCCGCAGAGGAGGGCAGGGGCAAGGCGTTCCCGGACAAGGACGCGCTCTATGAGCGCGTCGGCGGTTACCTCAGGGAGAGCAAAGAGAAGGGCCTCTCCCCGGTAATCCTCGTGAAGGGTTCCCACGGCATGAAGATGAACGAGGTGCTTGACTTCATCAGGCACCAGCTTGAGGACTTTTAAATGTTTTACTACCTTGCAGAGCTGCTGACGCCGCATTTCACGGTGTTCAACGTCGTTTCCTACCAGACCTTCCGCGCGGTCATGTCGCTCCTCACGGCGCTCGTCTTCACGCTCCTCATCGGCCCGAAGACCATAGCTGAGCTCAGGAAGTTCCATCTCGGGCAGGTCGTCCGCGACTGCGGGCCGGAGACCCACCTCAAGAAGAACGGCACCCCGACCATGGGCGGCGTGATGATCCTCTCGAGCATCCTTCTCTCCATCCTGCTCTGGTGCGATCTCAAGAACTACTACGTCTGGATCGTGCTCTTCACCATCGTCTCCTTCGGCGCAATCGGCTTCGCGGACGACTACCTCAAGATCTCGCGCCATGACTCGGGCGGGCTCCAGTCCCGCTGGAAGTTCTTCTGGCAGTCGGCATCCGCCCTGGTAATCGCCTTCTGGCTCTATTTCGCGGCCGACACCGAGCAGCAGACCCAGCTCGTCGTCCCCTTCTTCAAGAACATTATGCCGGGACTCGGCGTGCTCTTCGTCCCGTTCGTTTACTGCGTGATTGTCGGCTCCTCGAACGCCGTCAACCTCACTGACGGCCTTGACGGCCTCGCCATCGTGCAGATTGCGATGGTCGCTGCGGGACTCGGCGTCGCCGCCTGGGCAACCGGCAACTTCATGCAGGCAGGCTACCTCCATATCCCCTACATCCTCCGCGCCGATGAGATGGCCGTGGTCTGCGCTGCGATAATCGGCGCCGCGATAGGCTTCCTCTGGTTCAACACCTATCCCGCCATGGTCTTCATGGGAGATCTCGGCTCCCTCACCCTCGGCGCGCTCCTCGGCACCGTGAGCGTCCTCATCAGGGAGGAGTTCCTGCTCTTCATCATGGGCGGCATGTTCGTCCTCGAGACCGTCTCGGTAATCCTCCAGGTCGGAAGCTACAAGCTCACCGGAAAGAGAATATTCCGCATGGCGCCGATACACCACCATTTCGAGAAGCTCGGCTGGCCTGAGCCCAGGGTAATCGTCCGTTTCTGGATTATCACCTTCATGCTGGTCCTCCTCGGGCTCCTGACGCTCAAGATCCGCTAGAAGGAGTGACAGATGAATCAGGTTAATGGCAAAAGCGCCGGAAAAGGCCATGTAATCGTTGCGGGGCTCGGCCTCAGCAACCTCGAGGCGGTGAACTACCTCCTCGGAAAGGGCATTGTCCCCGTAGTCTGCGACACGAGGGAGAACCCGCCTCTCCGCGCGAAGCTCCCGGAGAGCGTGAAGTTCATCTCCGGAGAGTTCTCGCCTGAGCTCTTCGCCACGGCCTCGATGGTCGTCCCGGGCCCCGGCATCCCCCTCTACAACCCCGCCATGAAGGCAGCCGCCGAGGCGGGCGCCGACATTGCTGGCGATGTGGAGCTCTTCGCCCGCGAGACGAAGAGCAAGGTCCTAGCCATTACGGGCTCGAACGGCAAGAGCACCGTCACGACCCTGCTCGGCCTCATGGGAAAGGCAGCGGGGATTAAGACAGAGACCGGCGCCAACATCGGCGTCCCGGTGCTCTCGCTCCTTAAGGACGCGCCCGAGCTCGCGGTCCTCGAGCTCTCGAGCTTCGAGCTTGAGACTGTCAAAAGCCTTAAGGCTGTCGGGGCAGTCTGCCTCAACGTAACCGAGGATCACCTCGACCGCTATGAGGGGAGCCTCGAGAAGTACGGCATGGCGAAGCACCGCATCTTCAGGAACGCTCTCCACATCGCCGCGAACCGCGAGGACAAAAGGAGCTTCCCGGACTACTACGCAAAGGAGACCGGCGTTTCCCCGAGAAAGCCTGACATCACCTTCGGCACCGAGAGCAGCGAGGACTACGGCGTCAGGAAAGATGGAGCCGAGTACATCCTCATGAAGAAGGGCCGCGATGTCCTTAAGGCCTCCGAGATGAGGATTGTCGGACGCCACAACATCTCGAACGCGCTCGCCGCCATGGCCCTTGCGGACTTCGCCGGGATCCCGGAGAAGGCGCAGCTTGAGGTCCTCAGGACCTTCCCCGGCCTCCGCCACCGCTGCGAGTTCGTCGCCAGGATTAACGGCGTCTCCTTCTACAACGACTCCAAGGCCACCAATGTCGGCTCGACCCTCGCGGCCGTCTCCGGGCTCCGTGACGTGTTCCCTGAGGCGCATATCTACCTCCTTGCGGGAGGCCTCGGAAAGGGGCAGGACTTTGCGCCGGTTGGAGACCTCCTGAGCTGCGGCGCCGTCGAGAAGATGTACTGCTTCGGGCGTGACGCCGGGCAGATCATGAGCGCGTCTCCCGCGGAGAAGACCGCAGGCGTCCCCGACATGAAGAGCGCCCTGGACGCTGCCCGCGCTGACGCGAAGGATGGCGACATCGTGCTCCTTGCCCCCGCCTGCGCCAGCATGGATCAGTTCAAAAATTTTGAGGTCCGCGGCGAGGAGTTCATCCGCATGGTAAAGGAAACCGCATGAGTTTCTTTGATTTTCTCTCGGGCGGCCGGAAACGCGCAGTTGTCCGCCGCCGCGGCAGCGGACCCCGTTTCGGCACAGGTGACGGCAGCGCAGATGACGCGCTCAGGGATGCGGAAGATACCCGCATGCCGGGCGACCCGCTCTCTGACGCCGGGGATCCTGCCGGAGAGAAAATCATTTCTGATGAAATAAGGGCTGAGGAAGCAGAGACACAGCCTCAGCCTGAGCCCGGGGCTGCTTCTGAGACAGAGTCTCCGGCGGAAGAGCAGGTCTCCGGGAAGACTGATGACTCTTCTCCGGAGAGCGCTCCGCCCTCATCTTCAGAGAATGAAGGCGCCGCCGGGGCTGACTCAGAGCCGGTGCAGGAGGACAGCGTTCCGGAGGCTGCTACGCTCCTCCACGAGAGCTCCGCATCCGACGGGCCCGCGGACATCCTCGCCGAGGAGCCTCCGAAGGAGCCCTCGAAGCCGGATCTCGCGGAGCGCATCGCGACCGCCTCCGGAACTCTCATCTCCGACCTCGTGAAGAAGGCCGCCTCCGTGCTCACGGGGAAGGACCGTGAGCAGGAAAAGGATCACAATAAGGAGTCTGCAGAGGCAGGCCCGGCGGCAGAGTCACCGGCAGGCGGTGAAACCGGAGCTGCGCCGGAGGCTGCCGCACGCGTGGGCGCAGCACCTGCAGAAGGAACAGCAGAGGATGAAGCGACTGCAGGCAGTGATGGTGGTGCTCCTGCCGCTGCATCTTCCGCAGCTGCTGCTGACGGCGCAAAACCTGATGCCGCCGCTGCTGAGCAGTCACCCGATGAGGGCAAAAAGAAGAAGCGCGTCCGCCGCGTGCTCTTTGACTGGCAGCTCCTCTACCTCGTCCTTGCCCTGATGGCACTCGGCGTTGTCGCCGTAACCTCGGCATCCGTCGCGACCGCGGTCTCAAGCTTCAATGATCCGCTCTATTTCGGGAAGCGCGACATCATGTACATGCTCATCGCGCTCGGCGCCGGAGCAGCCGTATGCACGGTGCCCGTGAGCTCGGTGAGGCGCTACTCCTGGATGATCATCGTCGCGGCGATCGGCATGATCATCGTGACGAAGCTCTTCGGCCACAGCTCCCACGGAGCGGTGCGCTGGATCAAGCTCGGACCGATCACCTTCCAGCCTGCGGAGTTCATCAAAATAGGCTGGGTGGTGTTCGTCGCTGACGTAATCTCGAGAAAGCTTGACGCGAAAAGGAAGAAGTCGATGGGACTCAAGGTCATCGGGCCGCTCCTCCTCGTGTTCGGCATCCTGGGCGGCGGCCTCATCCTCTTCCAGAAGGACTTCGGCTCGATGGCGGTGCTCGGCGGCGTGACGTTCGCCGTGTTCCTCATCGCGCGCCTCCGCTGGATATTCGTCATCTCGCTCTTTGTCGTCGGCGCGCTGCTCTGCACGGCCTTCATCCTGATGGAGCCCTACCGCGTGGCGCGTCTCCTCACCTTCCTCCATCCCTTTGACGATCCTTACGGGAAGGGCTTCCAGCTCTCGCAGTCCCTCATCGCCTTCGGCCGCGGCGGCATGCTGGGGCTCGGTCTCGGGAACTCCGTGCAGAAGCTGAGCTACCTCCCCGAGGCCCACACCGACTTCATCTTCGCCATCATCAGCGAGGAGACCGGCCTTGCGGGCTGCCTCGCCGTCATCGCGCTCTTCGGCTGGTACATCCTGCGTCTCGTCCATGACAGCCGCCTCGCCTTCGAGCGGAGGATGTTCTTCGAGGGCTACGCGATGTTCGGCTTCGCCTGCCTCATCTTCTCGCAGGTGTTCATCAACATCGCGGTGGCATCCGGCCTCTTCCCGACGAAGGGCCTCACGCTCCCATTCATCAGCTACGGCGGATCGAGCGTCATCATGATGGCGATAGGTGCGGCGTTCATGATCCGCTGCGACTTCGAGCGGCGGGCTTCGGAGTACCCGGAGCTCGCCTGCCTCATTCCGGATCTCCACGGCAGGACCGAAAAGGAGCGGGAGGAGGCGCGGAAGGCCGCTGCCGCGCAGGCTGTCGCCGCAGTGCAGGCGGTTGAATCCGTCGTCTCCGGCGCCGGACAGGGCACAGAAGACGGAAGTTCCGCTCCGGATACAGCTGCTGATGACGGCGCCGGAGCGGGTGACACCGTCCCGGGCGCGGATGGAAGCGCCGGAGCAGAAGAACGGAACCTGGAAGTAAGCGGTCAGGAGGGCCCCTAGCGGAGCTATTGAAATGGCAGAGAATACTGAAGAGAAAAAGACCACGGATGGCGCAAAGCCTTTAATCCTCATCATGGCGGGCGGCACCGGCGGGCATGTGTTCCCGGCGCTCGCCGTCGCGAAGGAGCTTATTGAGCGGGGCTGCGCTGTCGAGTGGCTCGGGACGCACGGGCGCATGGAGGAGAAGATTGTGCCGAAGAACGGCATAAAGCTCAACTTCATCAAGGTGCAGGGGCTCAGGAGGAACGGCATGCTCCGGAAGCTCGGCGCGCCCTTCATGCTCGCGCGCTCGCTCCTCGAGTGCCTCTCGCTCCTCAGGCACCTCCGCCCGAAGGCCGTGGTGGGCTTCGGCGGCTACGCCTCAGGCCCCGGTGCCGTCGCGGCGAAGCTCCTCGGCATCCCCGTCATCATCCATGAGCAGAACGCCTCGCCGGGGCTCACGAACCGCCTCATCGCGAAGTTCTGCAGCAAGGTCCTGCTCGGCTTCCCCGGGGCGAT
>DEHC01000012.1:5863-17697 GCA_002351705.1 Gammaproteobacteria bacterium UBA2810
GAGCCTCGGGGACGGAGTTGTGATAACCCACCAGACCGGGGCGGGGAATTCTGCGAAGGTCATTGAGGAGTACAAAAAGCTCGGCATGGAGGGGGTGAGGGTCTCGGACTTCATCGACGACATGGCGGGGCTTTTCGCGAATACCGATCTGCTCTTTGCGAGATCGGGCGCGCTCACCGTCGCCGAGGCCTCAGCGGCGCATGTCCCGGCGGTCTTCGTTCCCTATCCCTTTGCGGTCGACGACCACCAGACCAGGAACGCCGAGTCCCTCGTCAGGGCGGGCGGCGCGGTAATCCTCCAGCAGGGCGATTTCTCGGCGGAAAAGGCCGCGGGGATCATACGTGATATAATCGCGTCCGGCCGTCTTTCAGCCATGGCTGAGTCGCTCCGGAAGAATGCCGTCCTGCACTCTGCGGAGCGGATTGCCGGCATCTGCCTCGGCGCGGCCGGGCTTCCCGGCGGAGAAGCCGGCGCCGGGCAGTAAGCCTGGCTGATCGCGGAGTACATCGCGGAGAGAATTGATGAACGGATACCATGTCCCCGGAATGCGCCGGGTCAAGAGAATTCATTTTGTCGGCATCGGCGGCACCGGAATGTGCGGCATAGCCGAGGTGCTTGCGAACGAGGGATATGAGGTAACCGGATCCGATCTCTCCGAGAACGCTGCCGTCGAGCACCTCCGGAGCCTCGGGGTAAAAATCTCGGTAGGGCACAAGCCGGAGAACGTCACCGGCGCGAGCGTCGTCGTGGTCTCCTCCGCCATCAGGAAGACCAATCCCGAGTACGTCGAGGCGCAGAAGGAGCGCATTCCGGTCGTGAAGCGCGCCGAGATGCTCGCTGAGCTCATGCGCTTCCGTCACGGCATCGCGATTGCGGGCACCCACGGGAAGACCACCACGACCTCCCTCATCGCGAGCATCTTCGCGATGGCAGGCCGCGATCCGACCTACGTCATCGGCGGGCGCCTCAACGCGAGGGGCTCTAACGCCCGTCTCGGCGAGGGCGACTTCCTCATCGCCGAGGCTGACGAGAGCGACGCCTCCTTCCTCCACCTGCAGCCGACCGTCACTGTCGTCACCAACATCGACCGCGACCACATGGGCACCTACCATGAGTCCTATGACGAGCTGAAGGATGCCTTCGTCAACTTCATGCACAACCTCCCGTTCTACGGCCTTGCCGTGGTCTGCATCGATGATCCGGGCGTGAGGAGCGTGGTTCCCCGCATCGGCCGCCCGACCATCACCTACGGGACATCCGAGGATGCGGACGTCCGGGTTGTCGGCTTCGAGCCGGAGGGCGACCACTCGACATTCCGCCTCGTGAGGAACGGCATGGACTGGCTTGACATCACCCTCCCGCTCCCGGGGCTCCACATGGCACGGAACGCCGCGGCCGCGGCAGCCGTCGCCTCGGACGCCGGCATCGCTGACGATGACATCGTCGCGGCGCTCAAATCCTTTGGCGGTGTCGGACGCCGCTTCGAGCAGTACGGCGAGTTCAGCCTCCATGAGGGCGACACTGAGACCGTGCGCCTCGTCGACGACTACGGGCATCATCCGAACGAGGTGCTCTCCACCATCAATGCAGTGCGCCAGGGCTGGCCCGAGAGGCGCCTCCTCATGATTTTCCAGCCGCACCGCTACACGAGGACACGCGACCTGTACGACGATTTCGTAAAGGTGCTATCGACCGTCGACTCACTCATCCTCATCGACATCTATCCGGCGGGCGAGGATCCCATCCAGGGCGTCGACAGCCGCAGCCTCGCGCGCTCCATCAGGCAGAGGGGCGCCGTCGAGCCGGTGTTCGCCCAGAACTGGCGCGAGGTCCCGGCTATCCTTGCGGACATGGTCCGCCCGGGCGACATCGTCCTCACCCAGGGCGCGGGCAACATCACGAACGTCGCCCACGCGCTCTCGGATCTCAAATTTGATCTCCAGAAGATGAAGGAATTCAGGTGAGGTTTGTCCCTTGAGCATGAGCGTATCCCGGGAAGACAGTGCTCCCCGCAGGTCCGGAAGGTCCCGCGGCGCTGTCCTTTTGGGCATGCTCCGGAGGGACAGAAGACGCATTTACCGGCCGGGGCGCCCGTCGCGCTCAGGGCCTGCCGCCGTGAGGCGCGAGCCGGAGGGATCTGGGAAAAAGAAGGGATTCTGGGGCTTCTTCGGGAAAAAGAAGAAGCCGCGCCCCTGGTACGAGGGGACAGACTGGGACAAAGGGAGCGCGCAGGCCGGTTCGCAGGATGATGCGGATCTGTCACGTGACGGCGCCGCGGATGACGAATCCTCTGATGAGCTCCTCGAGAGGGAGCAGGAGCGGCGCGAGCGGATGCTCTCCGACATCTACTGGGTGTTCGGGCTTGTCTTCTTCCTCGCTGTCGTGACGGGGTTCGGCGTCCTCATCTGGGAGTGCAAGGCCTTCCTCTATGACAGCGACGACGTGCCGGTCGACCGCCTCGTCGTCACTGGCGGGAACGGCGTAGTCGACGAGTATGACGTGCTTCACGTACTCAAGGGCTCCGGGAGGATAAACTCGTTCTTCGGGCTCGATGTCGACGACATCAGGAAGGAGGTCGAGACCATCCCCTGGGTGAGGACCGTCACCGTGAGGAAGCGCTGGCCGTCGGCGCTCTTCGTGAGCGTCACGACGAAGGACGCGGACGCGTTCTGGAACAGCTACGGAATTTACTCGAAGCGCGACGGGATATTCGCGGCGCCCTTCGACCGGGAGAAGTCCGATCTCGTCTATCTCCGCGGGCCCGAGGAGATGGCGGACCAGATGTGGGACAGGTACCAGGCGTTCGAGAGCTACCTCTCGAGGTTCGGCCTATCGGTCGGCGAGGTTGACGTCTCTCAGGTCCACTCCTGGAAGCTCGTCCTCAAGAACGGGCAGTCCCTCATACTCGGGCGCAACACGGACAGGTTTGAGGACAGGCTGAACAGGTTCTCCGCGGTGTACCGCCGCGTGAGGAACCGGGCCCAGGCAGCGTATTTTGATCTTCGCTACGATACCGGCGTGGCGATTGGCTGGAAGGATGATGAGCCGGAGGAGAAGAGCAATGGCAAAGGAAGAGATTAAGCCTGATGCAGTGGTCGCGCTTGACATAGGAACGTCGAAGGTCAAGGCGGTCATCGCTGCGGTCATGGCCGACGGCGAGTTCCAGATCCTGGGCTACGGGGTAAGCGAGTGCCAGGGGATGAAGCTCGGCTACGTGAGCGACATCAACCTCCTCGTCAAGTCAATCCAGCGCGCGGTGAACAAGGCCGAGGCGAGCTGCGACCTCCAGATCCGCATCGCGACGGTGAGCGTCTCCGGCGACCACATCGGCTTCATCAACGAGAAGGGCATGGTCGCGATAAGCGACGGCATCGTCTCGGAGTATGACATCCAGGACGCCACCCAGACCGCGCGCAACATCAAGATGAAGGACTCCACGACGCTCCTCCACGCCATCCAGCAGGAGTTCATCATCGATGACCAGACCGGCATCAAGAACCCTCTGGGGCAGCAGGGCCACCGCATGGAGGTGAAGGTCCACCTCGTCACCGCCCACACCGAGAAGATCAACAACCTGCAGAACTGCGTCGAGCGGGTGAGCAACATCGAGGTCGACCGCCTGGTGTTCTCGGGGCTCGCCTCAGCTGAGGCGGTCCTCTCAGAGTCCGAGAAGGAGATGGGAGCGCTCGTCGTCGACATCGGCGCCGGCACCATGGACTGCGTCATCTACCAGCACGGCGCGCCCTGGGCGAGCTTCGTCATCCCGAATGCCGGCAACTATGTTACGACCGACATCTGCAGCGCCTTCCACACCCCGCTCGAGTCTGCGGAGAAGTGCAAGATCGACTGCGGCTCGGCGGACCCCGACTCGGTGAGCAAGGACCCCTTCGTCTCCATCGACATCGTCGGCACCAACGAGCGCACCCAGGTGAAGGTCCAGGTCCTCGCGACCGTCATCGCCTACCGCTACCGCGACATGTTCGAGATGCTGAGCAACAAGGTCGAGGAGTTCAGGACAAAGCTCCTCGCGCAGCACATGCACCTTGATCTCGGCGCAGGCGTCGTGCTCACGGGAGGCGCATCGAGGATCAAGGGCATCAAGGCCGCGATCAGGCCGTACTTTGACTGCCCGGTGAGGATCGGCATGCCGAACCTCGCGAAGGGCATGACGGATGACATCAACGTCCCGGACTTCGCGACGGCGGTAGGCCTCCTCAAGTTCGCCGCCGACCAGGTGAAGTACGAGAACGACTCGAGGGACTACTCGTCATCTTCGGGACAGGGCTTCCTCCGCCGCACCATCGGCTGGCTCAAGGGCATGTTCTACGACTAGGATGTTGGCGGCGGCCGTGCCGGCGGTTCAGGACCGGACGCCTCCGGGTGGCTGTATATTTTTCGGCCACTGTGAGTGAGCTCGCGAAAATTTTGTGTAAATGTTCCGCGCTCACCGTATAATATAACGCACAGGTATTGAGAATTTTTTGCCAGATCGGGAAAGTGTTCCCGGTCAGATTGGAGAAGGGTATGGCAGATTTCAGTTTCGTGGATATCAAGAGCGCTGACGCAGCAGAGGCTCCGAAGACAGAAGCCGCGGCGGACAAGTCAGCGGAGTCCCCAGCCGCCGGTAATGGAAACTTCAAGCTCAACATCAAGGTTATCGGTATCGGCGGCGGCGGAGAGAACTCCGTTGACTACATGATGTCACACGAAGTTGCCGGTGTTGATTTCATCGTTGCCAATACTGACGCGCAGGTTCTCGAGAGATCCAAGGTCAGGAACAAGATCCAGCTCGGACGGAACCTCACGGGCGGCCTCGGCGCAGGCGGAAACCCTGATGTCGGCAAGCAGGCTGCAGAGGAGGACACCAAGGCCATCGAGGATGCGATCGGCGATGCCAACATGCTCTTCATCGCAGCCGGCATGGGCGGCGGCACCGGAACCGGCGCGGCCCCGATCATCGCGAACCTCGCGAGGAAGAAGGGCATCCTCACCGTCGGCGTCGTCACCAAGCCTTTCTCCTTCGAGGGCAAGAAGCGCATGAACTATGCCGTTGACGGCATCGCGAAGCTCTCCAAGGAGGTTGACTCCCTCATCACCATCCCGAACGACAAGCTCCTCAAGGCCATGGGCCGCGGCATCACCATACAGAATGCCTTCGACGCGGCGAACGAGATCCTCTTCAAGAGCGTCAAGGCCATCTCCGACCTCGTCATCCGTCCGGGCCACATCAACGTTGACTTCCAGGACGTCTCCTGCGTCATGAAGAACGCCGGAACCGCCCTCATCGGCGTTGCCGAGGCCAAGGGCGAGGACAGGGCAGAGAAGGCAGCGAAGGACGCCATCGCCTCCCCGCTCCTCGAGACCGTTGATCTCAACGGCGCACGCGGCATCATCGTCAACGTTGCCGGAAACGCAGACATCGGACTCATGGAGTACCAGACCGTCTCCGAGAGGATCCAGAGCTTTGCCGCCGACAACGCCAACATCAAGGTCGGCGTCACCATCGATGACTCCCTTGAGGATGACGTAATCCGCGTTACCGCGATTGTCACCGGCATCGGCCAGTGCGACGTCATCACCAAGCTCCCCGAGAGCGGCCGTCCGGCAGCTCAGCCCCAGCAGAATGACTTCGCCGGCATCAAGTCATCTCCTGCCGCAGGCCTCGGCGGATCCGGAGTCGAGGTTCCCGCCTACGTCAGGAACGCCCAGGCTGGCAACACTGTCCTGAAGGCTGAGTCCGGCGCTGAGCCTGAGGTCGGCTTCAAGCTCGACAAGAACGACTTCGCGACCCCCGCCTACCTCCGCCACCAGTCTGACTGATCCTGAGCAGTGGAGAGGCCCCGGGGCCGCGGCACGGGGGAAGCTGTCCCCCATATTGAGAAAAGGCGGAGCGTTCCGCCTTTTTTTATGTCGGTAAATCGTGAATTTTGAGGAGGGAGCATGCCCCTGTGGAGCGATGTGCTGAAGGACGCCAAGAAGTCCCCCGCGTTCATCAACGCCATGCGCGTTGCCGAGATGGAGAGGTCGAACGGTCTTGAGGTCTACCCGCCGAAGGATAAGGTGTTCAATGCCTTCCGCCTCACGCCCCTCGACTCCATCCGCTGCGTCATCATCGGGCAGGACCCCTACCACGAGCCCGGGCAGGCCGAGGGGCTCGCCTTCTCCGTCGCGGACGGTGTGCAGTTCCCCCCGTCATTGAAGAACATCCTCACCGAGATCAAGAACGAGTATCCGGAGTTCGTGATGCCGGAGTCCGGGAGCCTCCGGAAGTGGTGCGCCGAGGGCGTGTTCCTCCTCAACGCCTCGCTTACCGTAAGGCGCGGCCAGGCCGACTCCCACAAGAACACCGGCTGGGCCGAGTTCACGGGCGAGGTGGTGAGGATTATCAGCCGCGAGGCACAGCCTTCCGTATTCATGCTCTGGGGGCGGAACGCCATCTCGAAGCGCTCCCTCATCGACGAGACGCGGCACCTCGTCCTCACCTCGGCGCACCCGAGCCCGCTCTCGGCGTACAGGGGATTTTTCGGGAACGGGCATTTCAGAAAGTGCAACGAGTTCCTGAAGGAGCACGGGCGGGGCGAGATCGACTGGAGCCTTGCCTGAGGGCGCGTTTCCAGGGAGGCCGGAGTACATGAAGGACATTGCCTGTACCCAGAGCTTCAGGGACTTCAGCCGGTACAATTACATCTACGTTGACAAGACGAGACAGATCTTCCGCCTTCTCCGGAACCGCCGGGTGTTCATCTCAAGGCCCCGGAGGTTCGGCAAGTCCCTGATGCTCGACACCATCGCCACTCTTTTTTCAGAAGGGGCTGATCCGTATTTCAGGGGTACCTGGATCCATGACAGGTGGACTGACCGGAAGTATCCGGTCCTCCGGCTGAATTTCCTTGATTATCTCGGGGATTTTGACGAGTTCCGCAAGCTCCTCTTCAGGGATATAGCGGCTTTTGCCGGAAAGCTCGGCCTGCGGGAGGCGGTTGCCGGAGACTCAGAGCCGCATGAGGCACTGCGAGATCTCCTGAAGGCGCTTGATGAGCGCGGTGTGAGCATCGTAATCCTTATTGATGAGTATGACGCGCTGCTGACGAAAAACATGAATGCTCCCGTGCTTTATGAGCGGTTCCGGGCGGCCATAAGGGCGCTCTTCGGGGCCGTGAGGGGCAGGCGGTGCGTCAGGTTCCTCTGTGTCACCGGAGTCACGAGGCTCAGGGAGGATTCCATCTTTCCGGGAGGCTCCGGTATTAAGGACTTAAGCTATTACGGCCCTGTCTCCGCGATCACCGGCTTTGACCGGGATGAGATCAGGAAGTGCTACGCTGATTACATAAACCTTGCGGTGTCCCTCGAAAAGGGCATTCCGGAGAGCGCGGTCTCAGAAGAGCAGAGGGAGGAGCTCCTCCGGAGGCTTGCCGGGGAATATGACGGCTACAGCTTCGACGCGGAGTACCGGCACAGGGTCTTCTCAACCTGGTCCGTCAACACTTTTTTCCATGAGGCAGCGTCAAGGAAAAAAGTGATATTCAGCGATTACTGGTACGATAACGGCGGCATTCCATCAATCCTCGCAAAGTACCTTGAGACACACATCATCAGCCTCCTTGAATATTCCGGCGATATCGAAATATCCATGGATGACTTCTGGAATCCTGCCTCCCTCCCTGATATGAGGCAGGAAGTCCTCATGTGTCAGACCGGATACCTCACGGCGCGCTCCAGGATCCCGAACGGAAATTCCGTGCGTCTCGGCGTGCCGGACGGGGAAGTGCGGCGCTCTCTTGAAAAGGCTCTGTCCCTGCTGGTTTTTCCGTCGGCCGATTTTGCGGCTGACGAGAACGAGCAGTTCTTCTCGGGAGCATCGGCAGGGGAAATCGCAGAGCGGCTAAGCAGCCTCATGTGCGCAATCAGCCATGAAATTTTCCATAAGATGAATGAGAGGACCGTGCATGGGCTGATCCACGCGTTCATGATCGGCGCGGGGCAGCCTGAGAGGACAGTGGCGCAGGGCGCTTCAGGGCGAAGTGATATTGTCCTTGATTACAGGAACAGGCGTCTGGTGCTTGGGCTCAGATACGCGGAGACTGAAAAGGAGTGCCCGGAGAGGCTCTGTGAGGCAGCGGAGCAGATCAGGGAAAGAAGGTACGGTGATCTGCTGCCCGCGAAGACCGAGGTCCTGCAGATCGCGCTGGTCTTCAATGGCGGTGAGGGCGTCAGGCAGTTCACTCATTATGAGACTGTGGTGTGATTCTCCTGAGGCCGCGGCCGGCATCCGAAGCTCAGGAGCTCCTTCCGAATGAGGGACGGGTATCCTGATTTCTGATCCATCAGCCGCTGAGCTGGGACCGCCTGCCGTAAATGGTGTACTGATAAGCCAGAGCCATGACTCAGCTGCTTTGTCACGAGGCCCTGCACTGTCATTCCCGTCAGGATTGTACGGATCGACATCGCCCGCGAAGCTTTCCCATGGAAGAGGGACTTGCTCCTCCTTTTCCTTCCACGAGCGCTTCACGATTCTCTCAATCTTCTGCATGCGTTTCTTCCGGCAGATCCCGCCTGCCTCACTGATGAACTTAATTCCGGCATCAGCAAGAGCGCGGTTAAGCCGGGAGAGCTTCGCGGCAATCCCGCGGGCGGCCGGGAGGAATCCGCTGCAGCTGCCGAAGAGCTCCTCCCAGGGAGAGCCGGTCTCTGGGGGCAGCGCGCAGTCCTCGAGCGCCTGAGCCCTAAGTCAGGCATGCTGAAGCGCTTTTAGCCGGTATTCTTCTGTCATCTGAATCTCCTGATGTTCCGCAATGCTGCGGTCCTCTGATGACAGAGAGCGGCCTCCGGGGCAGGCGGCTGAAAAGCATGTGTCTCCGGCGTCTTTTCCCGGGAACGGACATTGTGTGATCCGGATCAGGTTCCTGCCTTTTGTGAAATTATTCTCATATATCAAATTCCGCTTTTTAAATTGTAAAAATTACGCTAAGTCCCCTTTCACAGAACCTTTTCTTGAGAATTTTGTGATACAATTCTAACAATGGGAAAAAGTTTGAGGTGTTCACTATGACAATGCAGCGGACTATCAGGAACGAAATCAGCGCGGTAGGCATCGGACTTCACTCAGGCAAGAGGGTGTCGGTATCATTCCGCCCGGCGCCTGCTGACACCGGACTCGTATATACGAGGGTTGACCTCCCCGAGCCCGTCTCGATAAGGATTTCCGCGGATGTCGTCCGCGACACCCAGCTCTGCACCGCTCTTGTGAACGAGGACGGCGTCAGGATCTCGACTGTCGAGCACCTCCAGGCCGCTCTTTCGGCCCTCGGCATCGACAACCTCTACATCGACGTCAACGCCCCTGAGATTCCCATCATGGACGGCAGCGCCTATCCGTTCGTCTACCTCCTGAACTCCGCCGGCGTCGTCGACCTCAATGCGCCGAAGGTCTTCTACAAGGTAAAGAAGACCGTCAGGGTCGAGGGAGAGGGCGGCAAATGGGCCGAGTTCTCCCCCTCGAAGAGCGGGCTCACCATGGATCTCAGGATTGAGTTCCACCATCCTGCAATTCCCGACAACTGCGAGGCCGTTCACCTTGACTTCACCGGCGACAACTTCGTCAGGCAGATTTCCCGCGCGCGCACCTTCTGCTTCATGAGGGACGTCGAGTACATGCATGCCCATCACCTCGCCCTCGGCGGCACCCTCGACAACGCCGTTGTCATGGATGACACCCACGTAATCAACCCCGAGGGTCTCAGGTATCCTGACGAGTGCACCCGCCACAAGCTCCTTGACGCCTGCGGCGACATCTACATGTGCAACCACACCATCCTCGGCGCGTTCAAAGCCTACAAGACCGGACACGCGCTCAACAACCAGCTTCTCCGCACCCTCCTTTCGACCGAAGGCGCGGTAGAGAAGGTCACCTTCACTGCTCCAGCTGTCAGAAAGCAGCAGCCCTTCTCCTATGTCAACGGACGCGGCGAGTTCGCCCCCGCTCTCATCTGATAATCCGTTTCCACACCAGCCCGCGCATCGCGGGCTTTTTCCTGCCATAACCGGAGTTATCTCCTATGTTCACGACAACCACTACCTTTGTGGTATACATCCTTGCGCTCCTCGTGATCGGCATCATTGCCGCGAGGGTCACAAGCTCTCTGTCTGACTATGTCCTCGGGGGAAGGAAGCTCGGCCGCCTGGTCACCGCGCTTTCTGCAGGAGCCTCCGACATGTCGGGCTGGCTTCTGATGGGCCTGCCGGGAGCCCTCTATGTAAGCGGCATCTCAGCCTCATGGATCGCCATAGGCCTTACCATCGGCGCCTGGTGCAACTGGAAGTTCGTAGCCGCAAGGCTCCGCTCCTTCACCGCCAACGCCGCCGACTCCCTGACGCTGCCTGACTACTTCGCCGCCAGGTTCCGCGACACGAAGCGCATCACCTCGGTCCTCGCCGCGCTCATCATCCTCGTCTTCTTCGTGGTCTACTGCGCCTCCGGCATGGTCTCGGGCGCAAGGCTCTTCGAGCAGACCTTCGGCATGGACTATGAGAACGCGCTCCTCATCGGCGCAGTCTCCACCATCTTCTACGTCTGCATCGGCGGGTTCCTCGCGGTAAGCTGGACCGACACCTTCCAGGCGACCCTCATGATCTTCGCGCTCCTCATCGCGCCCGCCATGATGATCGTCGACGCGGGCGGGCTCAACGCCGCGATGGACTACATCGCCGAGGCGAAGCCCGGCATGACCCACTTCATGGACGGCATCGGCCTCATCGCGATAATCTCATTCGCCGGCTGGGGACTCGGCTACATGGGACAGCCCCATATCCTGGTGCGCTTCATGGCTGCCAAGTCCGTCCGCGGCATGGGCGACTCAAGAAGGATATCGATTACCTGGATGATCCTCTGCCTCGCCGGCGCCGTAGCTGTCGGCTATTTCGGCGTCGCGTTCGTCAACCACCATCCGGAGATCACCCTCGAGAACCCTGAGAAGATCTTCGTCGTCGCGGCGCAGACCCTCTTCACCCCGTGGATCGCCGGCATCCTCCTCGCCGCCATCCTCGCGGCGATCATGAGCACGCTCTCCTGCCAGCTTCTTGTAGCGTCGAGCACGCTGACCGCTGACTTCTACCGCCGCTGGATAAGGCCCAAGGCCTCGCAGACCGAGCTCGTCTGGTGCGGCAGGGGAATGCTGCTCCTCGTCGCGGTCATCGCCTACATCCTTGCGCTTGATCCTAACTCCGGCATCCTGAAGCTTGTCGCCTACGCCTGGGCAGGCTTCGGCGCATCCTTCGGTCCCTGCGTCCTCATCTCCCTCTACTGGAAGAGGATGACTCTGCCCGGAGCCTTTGCCGGAATGCTCACCGGCGCCGCTACCGTCATCATCTGGGAGGTAAGCGGCAGCCCCTTCGGGCTCTACTCGCTCGTTCCGGGCTTCATCTTCTCTGCCATCGTGATCTTCATCGTGTCCCTCGTGACACAGAAGTACGCGGAGCAGCCCGGGAAGCTCTGGGAGTCCCTCAACCAGAAGTTCTGGAATGAGGTGAAGGGCAATGATGATAAGGAGCACATCCTCTCGCAGAACTGAGAGTGAGAGCCCCGTTCACGAGCCCGTCAGGCACACGCCCGGCGGGCTTTTTTCATGGCCATGGACATTTTCCTGAGTGACCCAAGTCCCGGCCGCGTCCGGTTCCGCATTCTGACGCTGATTATGCATGACATTACGGCATATCCGAGGTATTGAGGACATGGAACGTCCTTATGCCATCCCATGTCTTTTGCTGATACGGGGTTTCCTCCCCGAAAGGGCTGACTGGAACATTATGCTGATTAATTTCAGTTTTACAGTTATGTA